>JAUZSP010000007.1:0-300000 GCA_030949385.1 Gammaproteobacteria bacterium
CGCGCATGATCTCGATCCACTTTCAGATGCACCGGGTCGAGACGAAAACAGACCCCCTCAGGCGCAACGCCGCTGTCGGCTAAATACGAGAGCGCGGCGCTGGAATTTGAACGGGATTCAATAGAGAGGGGCAAAGCGTGCAACAACGCCTGCGAAAACGAGTCAGCCGAATCTTCACAGCTCTGCGCACGGGCTAAAAAACGCCGCAGTTGCGGCAACTGTGGCAAAAACCCCTCATCCACACCGTAATCGTTTAAGGAGTCTAATAATCCAGGTAGAATCAGGCGCAACGTACTCATAAGACCACTCAATGGAAAAAGTCATTATAATAACTTGGATTCAACCCTAGCGACTACAGGTCTGTTTACGCTCATCGTAAAGCTTGTCGGATAAAACACGCTCTGTTTCCCGCATTCACTCGGAACCCAAACCCATGTCTCTTTTTCAGCCGCGTCTGTCTCGATTTTTATTGCCATTTTGCCTGCTCTTATTAACCAGCCAGACGGTCAGTGCCGCCATCATCTCCAGCGGCACCTCCGATACCGAACGAGCCGGTGATCTAATCATGCTCGCCCTACCCTTGACCGGTTTAGCCATGACCTACGCCAACGACGACTCAGCAGGGCGCACCCAATTGCTCAAATCGGCCTTCACCACCGCTGCCATCACCAGCATCGTCAAAGTCGTTGTCAACAAAGAGCGCCCCAACGGAGGCGACTACTCCTTCCCCTCCGGTCACAGCTCAGCGGCTTTTGCCGGAGCCAGCTTTATCCAGACCCGCTACGGCTGGCAGTGGGGCGCACCCGCTTACGCCGCCGCCACCTTTGTGGCTTGGAGCCGGGTCGATGCCAACAAACATTATGTCGAAGATGTCCTTGCTGGGGCTGCTCTGGCGCTGCTCGTCAACCGCCGATTTGTCACTCCCAAACTGGGCAAAATTGCTCTTAACGTCCTGCCCGTTATAGGCGGCGGCTACCAATTGAACGCCTCCCTGCATTGGTAATCGCCTTTAATCTGAAAATTGACGCAAAAAAAGCAACTCTAAGTGCAGAAAGGGATCAACCACACAGTCTAGGAGAACATCTTCTCCTATCCTTTTAGAGACCCCATTCCGAACAAGGAACCAGACCCATGGATTCGATTTTTGACGACGCTCAATCCCGCCTCACCGAAGTCTTTAGCCGCATTGATCTACCCGACGATGTGCGTGAACGCCTCGCTCACCCAAAACGCTCTCTGACCGTCAGCATTCCGGTACGAATGGACGATGGCAGTCTGAAAGTCTTTACCGGTCATCGCGTGCAGTTTGACGACACCCGTGGCCCGACCAAAGGCGGCATCCGTTTTCACCCTGATGTCACTCTGGATGAGATCACTTCCCTCAGTTTTTGGATGACGATCAAATGCGCCATTATGGGTCTGCCCTTTGGCGGTGCCAAAGGCGGTGTGGTGGTCAATCCAAAAAACCTTTCTCGTCTGGAAGTGGAGCGCCTCTCGCGGGGTTATGTTCGCGCCATCGCCGACATTATCGGCCCAAAACGGGACATCCCCGCTCCCGACGTCTACACCAACAGCACCATTATGGGCTGGATGGCGGACGAATATTCCACCATCTGCCGCGAACAACTGCCTGCGGTCATCACCGGCAAACCGGTTCACCTCAATGGCTCTTTGGGGCGTGAATCCGCCACCGGTCGTGGCGCGCTGCACATTCTCGACCAGTGGGCAGAACGCCAAGGCATCAACCCCAAAAAGACCACCGTCGCCATTCAAGGCTTTGGTAATGCCGGTTACCATTTTGCCCGATTGGCCTTTCAGCACGGCTATAAAATAGTCGCCATCTCCGATTCCAAGGGGGCTATTTACACCGAACGCGGCCTGCACCCCGACAGCGTTATGGAACACAAACGCCAATATCAAGAGCTGAAGGCGATCTACTGCGATACCTCCGTTTGCGAAACCGGTGACTTTGAAACCCTCAGTAATGAAGAATTAGTCACCATGAAAGTGGATGTCTTGGTCTTGGCGGCACTGGAAAACGTCATCACCATCGACAACGCCGACCGTATTCAGGCCAAAACCATTCTGGAAATCGCCAACGGACCGATCACCTCGCAAGCAGATGCGATTCTAAATCAACACGACATTACCGTGCTGCCCGATGTGTTGGCCAATGCCGGTGGCGTGACCGTCAGTTATTTTGAGTGGGTACAAAATCGCTCCGGTCTCTACTGGGAGGAAGAGGAAGTCAATGAACGATTGGCTAAATTCATGCGCCGTGAAGCGGGGCATATTTTCAAACGAGCGAAAAAAGAAGAAACTACCCTGAGAATCGCTGCCTACCTGCACGGCGTAGAGCGCATTGCAGGGGCGATTCAGGAACGCGGCACACGAGAATATTTTAACGGTTAAAGCCGTAACAAGAGAGCTTGATTATGACCGACAACACCCCACCCTTCTGGCAACAAAAAAGCCTCTTCGATCTCTCCCACGACGAGTGGGAATCGCTCTGTGACGGTTGTGGGCGTTGCTGTCTGGTGAAGCTCGAAGACGAAGAGACAGGCGAGCTGCACTACACCAGCGTCGCCTGTCGGTTACTGGACATCGACAGTTGCCGCTGTAAAAACTACAGCAAACGGCTGCAACTGGTCTCTGAGTGCGCCCAGATCAGCCCACACAAACCAGACCAATTCGAATGGCTGCCCCCCACCTGCGCCTATCGCCGCTTAGCCGAAGGCAAAGAGCTGCTGCCCTGGCACCCACTGATCTCCGGCAATGCCGACAGCGTGCATCAAGCAGGCATCTCCACCCGAGGATGGGCGGTCTCAGAGGAGTTTATCGAAGAAGACTTTTATCAAGAGTTTATTATCGACTGGCCAGAGTAGAGGCAAGGCACGCCTTGCCTCTACCGAATTTTGTCTAAAAAACCTGTTAAAATCCCCGCCATCACAGCTCACTTACACACTCCGTTATGAAACTACTCGGTTCACCCCCCAAAGCAACTCTGAAACTGCTCACCAGCCTGTTGATCTTTATCGCCTTTGCCATCGCCCTGTTTATGGTGTTGCTGCTCACAGAGAGTCTCTTCACCGTCTGGGCGCTGTTAGCGGAACAGTCTGGCTGGTTTATCGCCCTCTACGCCGGTGGCCTGTTTCTGCTTTCGGGCTTTTTTGTCCGCCTCATCTTGATCGTATTACGACCGAAAAAACGCCCAAAAGTCAGCTCAAAACCACAACTACCACCCTCACAAGAACAGCTCCACGCAGAGCTGCAACAGGCCGCCGAACAAGGCATTGAGGTGGTAGAAGCACAAAAAGAGCTGGCAGAACTGCAACAACGCCAAACCGCCAAAGAGATCCACGTGGTGCTGTTTGGTTCCGTCAGTATGGGCAAAAGTGCATTGATCAACGCCCTGCTACCAGGAGCCGAGGTAGAGACCGACCCACGCAGCGGCACCACTCAAACCATTCAACATTACCACTGGACTTCAGAACAGCAGCAAGCGCTGATTTTAACCGACATGCCCGGTCTGTTTGAACCCGACGGCCAATGCAGCCCGCTCTCCCAAGACGAAGCCAAACGCGCCCATTTGGTACTCTACCTCTGTGATGGCGACCTGACTCGTGATCAGTACCACGAACTGGAAACCCTCATTGAGTGGCAAAAACCACTGGCTCTGGTGCTGAATAAAATCGACCGCTACAGTCAAGAAGAACTCGATCAGATCCAAACACGGTTGCGTTCACACCTAAAAACAGAACACCACATCCCCGTGATTCCGGTACAGAGCGGCGGCCAACAAGAGGTGATTCGCGTTCTGCCCAACGGCGAAGAGGAGCGCGTCACCCGTACCCGCCCACCGCAAGTCAAAGCCCTCACTCACTATCTGGAGAGCACCCGCGAACAGCTCTGCCAACTGCACCAATCCCGCGACAATGGTTTTTTGCTGCTCGGCAAACAGAAACTGGAAAACGCCCTCAGTGACCACCGCCTGCAAGAGAGCAAAACCATCGTCAAAAGCCACACTCGCAAAGCGATCATCGGTGCAATGGCGGCGGTCACCCCAGGTACGGATCTGTTAATCCAAGGTTATCTTGGCATTCAACTGGTGCAGAACTTGGGCAAGCTCTACGACATCCCCATTCAAGAGATCGACATTCGCCGTTTTATCAACATTGCCAGCAAACATGTGGGAAAAACCTTGCCGATGATGCTCGCCATTGCCGGAAATGTGTTTAAATCCTTTCCCGGCATCGGCACCCTCACCGGCAGCCTGCTGCACGCCGTCGCTTACGGGATGATTTTTGAAAGCCTCGGCAAATCCGTAGCTCAAACACTGCACACTTTTGGCAAGCTGGAACCCCAACACGCCATCCATCTGTTCGAGGAGAACCTGCGTGAAGATCTGGAACATCATGCGCGAAAACATGCCCAAATGGTCTTTGAGGAGCTCAAAAAGCAGCGAAAAAACCTCATCAGAAGGCGATAACAGCCCGCAACCTCTGGAGCTGGCGCAAGAGAGCCTACGCACTCTGCTGCACGACAACCGCATTCCCAGCGCCATTCGTGAATCACTGGCGAGCGACTACCAGCAGGTCGAGCAGATGCTGGACAAAATGGAGCACGGCCACCTGCACATCGCCGTCTTTGGCCGCGTCAGTGTCGGCAAAAGCGCACTGCTCAACGCCCTCTTAGGCGAAAAACGCTTTGGGGTCAGCGCCCTGCATGGCGAAACCACACAAGCCAATTTTGCCAGTTGGCAACAGTTTCAGAGCGACGGCGTGTTTCTTATCGACACGCCTGGCATCAATGAAATCTCCGGCGAAGACCGTGAACGACTGGCACACGAAGTGGCTGGACGCAGCGATCTGGTGCTGTTCGTGGTGGACGGCGACCTGACTGAAAGCGAATTAACCGCGCTGCGCACGCTGGCCAAAGAAAATCGCCCGATGTTATTGATCTTCAATAAGATCGACCGTTACACAAAAAAAAGAACGCACCCTGATCCTCGAACACCTGCAACAGCGCAGCGACGGCCTACTGCCCAACAATCACATTCTGACCGCCTCGGCGCTGCCCAGCGAACGGCTCTACATTCACGTAGATGAGGAGGGTAATGAAGAAGAGCTCTACAAAACCCCAAAAGCCGATGTGACACAACTGCGCGATCACCTCTGGCAGCTGTTGGAACGCGAAGGCCATACCCTCTCGGCACTCAACGCCAGCTTGTTTGCCGGTAAATTGAGCGACCAAGTGGCGGCGCGCATCATCGCCGCCAAACACAACGTCGCCGAAAAAGTGGTGCGTTCTTACTCTGTCACCAAAGGGGTGGCCGTCGCCCTCAATCCGATCCCCATTGCTGACATCGTCGCCGCCTCCGCAGTCGATGCAACGATGGTGGTGCATCTGTCGCGCATCTACGGTATGCAGATCAAACGAGACGAAGCCGGTCAACTGATCAAAACCATCGGCGGACAGATGGCGCTGTTGATCGCTACGGTCTGGGGAGTCAACTTGATCTCCTCCGCCCTCAAGGCGGGCAGCGCCGGTCTCTCCACTCTGATCACCGCCAGCGCCCAAGGCGCGGTGGCCTACTACAGCACCTTTGTTGTTGGTCAAGCGGCAGAGCAGTACTTCGCTCAAGGAAAATCTTGGGGAGAGTCAGGGCCAAAACAGGTGGTGAAAACCATCTTGAACAACCTCAATCAAGAATCGATTCTGCAACAAGCACGCGCAGACATCGTGCGTCACCTCAAGACCCAAACCTCAACACCACACTAATTTCGTCGGATATTAATAAGACGGCGTATTGGATGATGTAGACCTGATTTTCACTCATCGTCACAGGCCACGAACGGATGCCCACTGAATCCCAAACCCAACACTCCATTTTTTCCGAATGTCAGCTCTGCACCGACCATAAGAATGAGAGCGTCAAACAGAGCTTCCTCTCTGCCATCAGTCACGAATTTAAAACCCCACTGACTAACTTACTCGGTTTCAGTGACATTTTACTGGCCAAAAAACAGAATCAAGAAGAACAAAAATTGCTTACCGACATTCAACAAGAAGGTGAAAAACTGCTGAGGTTGATCAATGAAGCACTGCACGCCAGGGAGCAGAACAAGCAGGCACCGGAAATGCAGCAACAACACGACGAACCCTTCTCTCTTAATATCCTCTGCAAAAAAATTGAAGAACCTTACCAACTGCGCTGTAAAAACAAACACCTCGGCTTCTTTCTCAAAAACCATTTTGAAAATCGACAAGATCTTTTTTGCGGCGACCACCAACGTCTCAGATTAATTTTAGAAAACCTATTAGATAATGCCATCCAGCAGACAGAAAACGGCAGCATCGAGTTGGAGTTTGGCGGTCAGTACCAACAGACGCCCTTTTTTTTCTCCATCAACGTTAAACAAAATAACGCAACCCGAGCGCAGAGCAGATCAATGCCAGACCTGTACACCTGTCAGCGGCTCTTAAGGAAGATGGGCGGAAGATTGCACATGGAAAGTGAAATGAATGAACCTGTACGTTTTTGGGCTGAACTACCCTTAAAAGGCAGCACAACAGAACCCGTAGCAAAAAACCAAGCCCAACCGTCAAAACCACGCCTGTTGATCGTTGATGATATGGAAGAGATGCACCTGTTGCTTAAATTTTACTTACGCGGAAGTGATTGTTTATTGGACTTTGCCCACAACGGCAAACAAGCCGTCGAAATGCATCAACAACAACCTTATCAAATTATTATCATGGATATGAGAATGCCTATTATGGACGGCCTAGAAGCCACTCAACAGATCCGTCTCTGGGAGGCTGAACAACAACGAACAGCGAGTACCATTATCGCCTTAACCGCCGATCACAACTCACGACAACACTGCCTCTCCACAGGCTGTGATGAACTGCTGACCAAACCCGTACAACGTCAAAGATTGATCGACCTTATTACCATTTCACTTTCACAGGCGAGCCAAAAACCGTGAACGACAACCAACACCATGTCACCATTGATCTGGATCTTAAAGAGCTGATTCCGCTCTTCTTAGAGAATCGTCATAAAGACACCCTTTATTTACGCCAAGCACTCAATGACCATAATCACCATGCCATTGCTCGCATTGGTCACAACCTTAAAGGCACCGCAGGCAGTTACGGTTTTGCCGGTATGGCGCAGCTGGGGCAAAAACTAGAACAAGCAGCGCAGCAAGAAAATCCGAGCAAAGAAAACCAACTCATTGAGCGACTGGAAAGTCTACTCACCCTAACCGAAGTCTTTTACGAGTAGATCATGCTTTCATTACAAACCCTAAAAGCGGAACCGGAAAAACCGCCCTCAATTTTAATTATTGATGACAGTGCCGATTTTCGTCGCCTGCTGCATCATTATTTGAAAAAACAATACCCCAACGCCGTAATTGAAGAGCGCGAGGGCCTCAACAGCAATATGGCTATGCATGAAGTATTGCATGCACGCTACAATATTATCCTGCTTGATTACCTGCTCGATTACACCCCAGGAGAACGCAACGGACTTGATATTCTGAGCGAATTGCGCCAATTAAAATGCAAAAGCAGCATTATTTTAATGACCGCTCACGGCGACGAACTGCTGGCGGTCAAAGCGATTCGCAACGGTGCATTTGACTACATCGTCAAACAAAATTTCAGTAAACAGGATTTCCTTAACAGCATTGCCGAAGCGCTGTCGCATCAATTGGAGCTGCAACCTCAGAGCGCCAATACCCCCGATGTCACTGCCAGTGCCGAATTTGGTCACCACATGTTGGTGCAAGGTTATCGACCTCTCTACCGTCTCGGTGCAGGCGGGCAGGCGCTTACTTACCTAGCCGAATCGTTCAAAGACGGCCCCAAAGTGGTGCTCAAACTGCTGCCCAGCAACACCTCTGATACTCAAGTTCTGGGACGTTTTGTGCAAGAGTACGAAATGATCTCCAAACTGGAGCACCGCAATATTGTCCAGCTGCACAGCCAAGGCATCAGCGACAACACGGTCTTTATCGTTATGGAACATCTGCGCAACGGTTCTCTACGAGAAAAAATGTTGAGGCGCAAAATCCAGCCCCATGAAACCCTCAGTATCATCCGCCAACTCAGCCAAGCCCTAAGCCACATGCACGAACACGGCGTATTGCACCGTGACATCAAACCCACCAACATCATGTTTCGTGATGCCGACACGCCAGTCTTGATCGACTTTGGCGCGGCCAAACAGATGATCTCTCACAGCGATCTCACTCTGCACGGCGAAGTGCTTGGCACACCGCACTACATGAGCCCTGAGCAAGCGCTGAGCGAACCGCTCAGCCCCGCAACCGACCTCTACAGCCTCGGCATTGTTTTTTATGAAATGCTCACTGGCGAGCTGCCCTATCGCAGCGACCGCATTGCCGCCGTGATCGCCCAGCACCGCCTCTCGCCACTGCCAATTTTACCCAAACCGCTCAAGCACTTTCAGCCCATTTTAAACCGTCTGTTGGCTAAAAAAGCCCTGCTGCGCTACGATTCTGCTCGGGATTTAAAAGACGCACTGGCTGCGATACACTAGCCAAAACAGTCAGATCTGTGGAATACTCGCCAACCTCCTTGGTCAGTCGCAGAACAACACTATGAAAAATCTCAGCAGCGCCGTCATTGGCGTCGGTTATTTGGGTCAATATCACGCCGAAAAACACCACAACATCAAAGGCATTGATCTCAAAGCGGTGGTGGATGCCGATGCAAAGCGCGCCCAAGAGATCGCCACCCGCCTCAACACCCACGCCTTAAGCGACTACCAGTCGCTGCTCGGCCAAGTGGATCTGGTCAGTATCGCCTCTCCCACAGCCTCCCACTACCAAGTCGCGAAAGATTTTTTGCAGGCGGGCAGCCATGTGTTGGTCGAAAAACCGATCACAGTCACCGTTGCAGAGGCGCAAGAGCTGGTCGATATTGCCAAGAAAAACAATTTAGTCCTGCAAGTGGGTCATTTGGAACGCTTTAACCCTGCCCTGCTCGGCATTGAAAAACAACTGCTCAAACCGATGTTCATCGAATCTCATCGACTGGCTCCCTTCACTCCCCGTGGATCTGATGTCAATGTCATTTTAGATTTAATGATTCACGACATCGACATCATTCTCAGCATCGTTAACTCAGAGGTGAAAGAGATCGCTGCCAGCGGCACCTCGGTGCTCTCCAACGACACCGACATCGCCAATGTGCGTTTGGTGTTTGAAAACGGCTGCGTGGCCAACGTCACCGCCAGCCGCGTCAGTGTCAAAACCGAACGCAAAATGCGCTTTTTCCAGCACGATGCCTGCATCAGTGTCGATTTCCAGAACAAAACCCTCAATACCTATAAAAAGGGCGACAGCGAAAACGCAGCGGGCGTTCCTCAGATCATCAAACAAGAGACCCACTTTGAAAACAGCGATGCCATTATGGCCGAGACAACGGCTTTTATTAAAGCCATTCGCAACGGCAGCCGCCCCATTGTCAGTGGCGAAGAGGGTAAACGGGCGCTGCACACCGCCATTCGCATCAGTGAGTTGTTGAACCTGTAGAGATGAACCGTGTGTTCGCCCCGTTACAGCAACCAGTTTTCCACTTTTAAGCGAGGCACACGCTGAAATTCATTGCTGTTATCGGTCACCATGATTAAATTCTCCGCCAAGGCGTGAGCCGCGATAAGAAGATCATTTGGCCCGATGGGCGTTCCCGCTTGTTGCAATAGAGAACGAATTTCTCCGTAGTGACGATCTGCGGGAGATTTAAAATCAATTATATTGATGGATTCCAATACCCTTTCTACTCTCTCTGTTAAAGAGGCTGACGCTTTTTTTCGAATACCAAACTGCAATTCGGAAGCAACAATAATGCTGGTGAAAATACACTGATGCCCCACCTGTCGAATCTTTTCAGCAACACTCCCTTGCGGATTTTTTAGCATCGCAGAGAGAATATTAGTGTCCAACAGATAGCCTCTGTGCTTCATAACTCAATGTCATCCAGCGGTAACAGATCATTTTTCATCTCGTCTAGGCTTTCATTCATTGGCTCAAAGCTGTCCAACAATTCAACCAGATTCATCTGCTGGCTCTCCTCAATAATCAGCTTATTACCCACTTTACGAATAATAACCTCTCTGCCTTTCAACTCAAATTCACGCGGAATACGAATGGCCTGATTTCGACCGTTGCGAAACAGACGGACGTGGCGCTCTTTTGTGGTCAGCATCGACATAATCAACTCCCATTTGTATATGCCAAAAGCATAGGCCTAGTCCAAATAAGAGTCAAGAATGAACCCTCTAAAAAAACACCCACAAAAAAGGGCGAACCGAAGTTCGCCCTACATCAATACCCCAGAAAAACGATCGTCTTAGGCAATCGCCACCGGAATCACCTTATCCGCCACCTCTTGATATTCCGCAATCTGATCAAAATTCAGATAACGATAAATGTCATCGGCCATTGGGGTAATGCTCTGCATGTGCTGCATGTACTCCGCCACCGTAGGAATACGACCCAACAACGAGGCCACCGCCGCCAGTTCCGCCGACGACAGATAAACCATCGCACCGTTACCCAAGCGGTTGGGGAAGTTGCGCGTTGAGGTAGAGACCACCGTCGCACCATCCTTGACCCGCGCCTGATTGCCCATGCAGAGAGAGCAACCGGGCATCTCGATGCGCGCCCCCGCTTTGCCAAAGATGCTGTAATAACCCTCTTCGGTCAGTTGGCGTTCGTCCATTTTGGTGGGCGGCGCAATCCAGAGCCGTCCAGGAATGGTCTCACCCGCCGCTTCCAGCACCTTGCCTGCCGCTCGGTAGTGACCGATGTTGGTCATGCACGAACCAATAAAGACCTCATCAATCTCAACACCCGCCACCTCAGAGAGCAACTTCACATCATCAGGGTCGTTCGGGCAAGCCACAATCGGCTCTTTGATCTGATTTAGATCAATCTCAATGATCTCCGCGTACTGCGCATCGGCATCGGGTTCAATCAGCTCGGGGTTCTCTAGCCAAGCCTGCATCGCCGCCACACGGCGCTCCAAGGTGCGCGCATCGCCGTAACCGTTGCCGATCATCCACTTCAACAAAGTCACATTGGAATTGAGGTACTCGGTAATCGGCTCTTTGCCCAAACGCACCGTACACGCATTGGCCGAACGTTCCGCCGAGGCATCGGAAAGCTCAAAAGCCTGTTCGACTTTCAGATCGGGCAGCCCTTCGATTTCGATAATACGGCCGTTAAAGCAGTTTTTCTTACCTGCTTTTTCCACCGTCAGTAGGCCCTTCTGGATCGCTACATAAGGGATGGCGTTAACCAGATCACGCAAGGTGATCCCCGGCTGCATCTCGCCTTTGAAACGCACCAAAATGGATTCGGGCATGTCCAGCGGCATCATCCCCAGCGCGGCACCAAAGGCCACCAGACCGGAACCGGCAGGGAATGAAATGCCAATAGGGAAACGGGTATGAGAATCACCGCCCGTACCCACGGTGTCGGGCAGCACCATGCGGTTCAACCACGAGTGAATCACCCCATCGCCTGGACGCAGCGACACCCCACTGCGGGTGTGCATAAAGTCCGGCAATTCGTGCTGCAAGGTGATGTCGATGGGTTTAGGGTAAGCGGCGGTGTGGCAGAAACTCTGCATCACCAGATCGGCAGAAAAACCCAAACAAGCCAACTCTTTCAGCTCATCACGGGTCATGGCTCCGGTGGTGTCTTGCGAACCGACCGTGGTCATTTTCGGCTCGCAGTAGCTGCCAGGACGCACCCCCGCCACACCGCACGCACGACCGACGATCTTCTGAGCTTGAGTAAAACCCACATCACTCGCTGCCGCTTCTGCGGGGCGGATAAAGAGGTCGGTGGCTGCTTTGCCCAATGATTCACGGGCTTTTTCGGTCAAACCACGGCCAATGATCAACGGGATACGCCCACCGGCACGCACTTCATCGGCCATCGTCACCGGTCTCAGATCAAAACGGGCAATCACCTCACCTGCTTCGTTCTCCACCGTGCCTTGATAAGGGCGGATGGTGATCACATCGCCCATCTGCATCTGAGTCACATCACACTCAATGGGCAACGCACCGGAATCTTCAGCGGTGTTGAAAAAGATCGGTGCGATTTTACCGCCGATCACCACCCCGCCTTGGCGTTTGTTTGGCACAAAGGGGATTTCGTCACCCATGTGCCACAACACGGAGTTGATAGCCGACTTGCGCGATGAACCGGTGCCGACCACATCGCCCACATAGGCCAAGGGATGGCCTTTTTTCTTCAGCTCTTCGAGGGTTTTCAGGCCGTCGGGCATTTTGCTGACCAGTATTGCTTTGGCGTGCAGGGGAATGTCTGGGCGGCTCCACGCTTCCGTGGCTGGAGAAAGGTCGTCGGTGTTGGTTTCACCCTCGACCTTAAAGACCGTTACCGTAATCGACTCGGCCAGTGGGGTTTTATTGGTAAACCATTCGCCCTCTGCCCACGACTCCATCACCTGTTGCGCGTAGCGGTTCGTTTTGGCTTTCGCCTCCACATCGTGAAAGGCATCGTAGACCAGCAAGGTTTTAGATAACCCTTCAGCCGCCACCGCTGCGGTCTCATCCCGATCCAGCAGTTCAATCAGGGGTTGAATGTTGTAACCACCGAGCATGGTGGCCAGCAGTTTTGTTGCGTGCTGCGGGTCAATCATCGGTGAACTCGTTTCACCTTTGGCCAGCGCCGACAAAAAGGCCGCTTTAACATAAGCGGCTTGATCCACGCCCGGTGGCACTCGTTCGGTCAGCAGATCAAGCAGGAACTCACCTTCGCCCTCCGCTGGGGTTTTTAACAACAGCACCAAATCGGCCACTTGGGCGGCACTTAAAACTAAGGGAGGCAGGCCTTCATTGGCGCGTTCTTCAACGTGTTTTCTGTATTGTTCAAGCACGGGGAGTAGTCCTCTTGATCACTGACGGTTATAAAAAAGGTGGCCTATTCTACCCGAAAGCGCGGCAAGAGCGAATTATGATTTTCTGTACTACGGCTCAAAGGGAATGCCATATGGTCAGTGGATTAAACCTGTATTTCAGCCCCGTCGTAGCCTAAATTATTCAAAGGCTCTTAACTCAAATTTGACCATAATTTAAACCCAATCGCTCAACACCAGCTTACCAATCGAGTTCCCTTGCTCAATAATTTGGTGGGCTTTACGTAAATTCTCAGCATTAATAGGACGCATAAATACGTTGGCAGTGGTAACCAGTACACCTTCGTTAATCAGATCAGAAACACAGTTTAATAATCGTTGCTGCTCTATCATATCATTCGTTTGGTACATAGCCCGAGTAAACATAAACTCCCAGACGAAGGTCGCGCTTTTGCTTTTTAACAATGAAAGATCGACCGCTGAAGTATCGACAATGGAACACATTCTCCCTTGAGGTTTAATGGCCTTTGTCATCGACAACCAGTGTTGATCCGTATTGTTTAAACAGAGTATATAATCCACCTGTGGATGATCTATTTTAGCCAATTCTTCATCTAAAGCTCCACGGTGATTGATGACACTGGTTGCCCCATGCTGCAAACACCACTCACTCGACTCAGGACGGGAAGCGGTTGCAATGACGTTTAATTTCGCCAATTTATTCGCCAACTGTATGGCAATGGAACCTACGCCTCCCGCACCACCAATGATCAAAATTGACTTCGCGGCATCATCACCGTGACGAGAAATGTCCAACCTTTCAAACAAGGCTTCCCAAGCGGTAATGCTGGTGAGTGGTAGCGCCGCAGCTTCAGAAAATGAAAGTGAGACTGGCTTTCTACCCACAATACGTTCATCAACCAACTGAAACTCACAATTGGAACCTGAGCGCGTAATATCACCCGCATAGTAAACCAGATCACCGACCACATAATGCTGCACCTGTGATCCAATTTCCATTACTTCACCCGCCGCATCCCAACCCAATATGCGCGGCGACACCTCGACCTGACCTTTAGAGGCGCGAACCTTAGTATCCACAGGGTTAACTGAAATTGCATTGACCTTTACCAACAAATCATGATCACCGATTTTAGGTTTTGGCAATGTAAAATCTTGCAAACTCGCTTTATTTTTGATCGCTAAATATTGGGTTAAACCAACGGCCTTCATGCGTAGCTCCTGGCTAATAAACTGCATTATTAAAAAAATTATTTTCCAACTCCCGCACCTTTACCCCAAAAGCGAGCCAGACGCTTTAAAAAATCCTCACGCGACCCAGCATTGATCCAGCATGTGGCAATCGTCTTGCTCAGCTCGCCATTCACCCGACCACGATGGATGTGAGAGGGAGAGGCCGGAAAGATCACCAGTGCCGCTGATTTATGTCAAGCAACGCACCGTCATTGGGGGATAGAAAACAGTTTGCATTGGGTTCTGGATCAGGGCGATTGCACTACGTGTAACCCATCTAAATATACTGATATACAAGCATATTCAGGTGTTTGACAGTTTTTCATGAAACCAAAAAGCTAACTATTGAATTACTCAAAACCAAGAAAAGCACCAAATGTTGCTAAAACACGTCATTATGTCGCTATCTGGTCATGATCATAGTGCAATTGCCCTAGGTTCTGGATATGGCTTTTCGTGAAAATGAATGCCGAGTTAGAAAAGGGAATGGGGCTGAAAATTTAGCGAGATTAAGGCACTTTTCATTAAACATGCTCAAACAAGATAAAATCTCGAAAATTGGAATTAAAAACAAACGCCTTAAAGCGGGGTGGAGCAATGACTATTTATTACAGCTTTTTGGCATTCAGCTGTAATTTCATAGTGCAATTGCCCTAGGCAATTAACCCAGCTAGACGCATGTCATTGTGACAGCAGGTAGTCAGATGTCGTGGTTGATCTCTTCATTATCTGGCGAAGGATCGATGTCTTCATCATGGGTGCTTATCGCCAAAATCAATGCAGCCAACGCATCGTGCAAGGTGGCAACGTCAGCACTGCGAGATTCTCGGTAACTGGCTTCTGCAGCTTCACGGAGTTTATCGAAAGCCTCAACGATACGCCCATCTTTGTCTATAACCCCTTCTGCCCAGCCAACTGTGCTGGTATATCGGGCTGCCTCGGTTGATAACAAATCGATGGTTGCAGCATCAACTGGCGTATTCAGTGCTGCACGCATACCACTGTAAAGTTCATTAATATCCATTAATTATCTTCTATCGCATCACTGCCTTCATCAACGTCCATGTCGGGTTTTCCTTCGAGGAACACACGACTGGCTAAAATATCTTCGGCTTCGAGGGTCATCAGATCTGTTTTGCTCAGTGATTTGCTGGCGTCAGCAAACAGGCGATTGGCCTGGCGTAAGCGAGCACGATCCAAAGCATTTCGCACCGAACGTGCGTTAGCAAAATGTTCCATTGTCATGCGTATTGTAATGTATTTAAAAAAAGCTTTTTCGGCATCGGGGCTAAATAAATAGTTTTGTTCTGCCAACATCAGCTTAGCAATTTCCAGCAATTCATCGGCGCTGTAGTCAGGAAAATCAACGTGATGAGCAACGCGTGAGCGCATGCCTGGGTTACTGTGGAAGAATTTATCCATGCGGTCTTTGTAACCTGCCAGAATCACCACTAAATCATCGCGATTATTTTCCATTGTTTGCAGTAGGATTTCAATCGACTCTGCACCATAGTCGCGTTCGTTCTCAGGCTTATATAAGTAATACGCCTCGTCAATAAACAGCAAGCCGCCCATTGCTTTTTTAATCACTTCTTTGGTTTTTGGTGCGGTGTGGCCTATGTATTGGCCAACTAGGTCATCACGAGTAACGGAAACCAAATGACCTTCGCGCACATAGCCTAGGCGATGTAATATTTCAGACATACGCATGGCTACGGTAGTTTTACCGGTACCGGGGTTGCCGGTAAAGTTCATATGTAAGGTAGGGGTCTCGGAGCTTAAGGAAAATTGTTTACGCAACCGATCCACCAGTAGCAGCGCCGCGATTTCGCGGATGCGGGTTTTAACCGGTGTTAAACCGATGAGTTCATTATCAAGCTTGTCGAGGACTTCTTTAACATTCGAATCTTTAAATTCTGCGGCAAGATTAACCAGCGCATCTTCTGCCAAAGTAGTATCTGCAGTTAGTTCATTTTCATCAACAGTGTCGTTCATATCAATTTTTCCAGTTTGTTCAATTTTTTAAGTTTGATCAATCTTCATAATTGAGCAAACTTAAAAAATGGCGGGTGGTAGATACCACTCGCCATTTTAAGCACTAAGCAATTAACTTAATTGAATCAGTTAATTGACTAGTAGCGCTCACCTTCTGGCTTATCTGTTGCGTAGGAATGGATAGAGTAACGCATGGTACGTCCCTCTGTTTCCATACGCGTTAGACCAAAGCCTGGTTCAACTTTAGGTCGGTTAACAATATACGACATGGTCACACTCTCTACACCACGTACTGCACTAAATGCAGTAACGCGAATGTAGTGATTAGGGAAAGTTTTGCGGGCGTTATTAACTTCCATCAAAATTCCGGCCGGGTCTTTCATGTCAAACATCGGGTTACCGAACATTTCCCAGTAAGTATTACGTGGGTGCGGATCGTCGGTATATTCAATACCCAGCGACCAGCTTTGATCCAGTGCGTATTTGATTTGCTTAGAAATTTCCTCATCGGACAATGCCGGTAAAAAAGAAAATTGTCCTTGAGTAACTATCTTCGAAGGATTCGTCATCATAATAATTTCTCCTAATTAGGTGCTGGTTGTAGGGGTAACTACGTAGTCTGGGCTGTCTGTGGATTCGTAGTTGAAGCTAATATCACCCCACGTATCAAGACCGGCCTTAAGTGGTGAACACCATTTTGCAGCATCTTTAAGAATCTGCGGGCCTTCATTCCAAATGTCACGACCTTCGTTACGAGCCTGAATCATGACTTCTAGCGCGGTACGGTTGGCAACTGCGCCAGCTTGGATACCATCTGGATGACCGATAGTACCGCCACCGAATTGCAGAACCACGTCATCGCCAAGGTAATGTATTAACTGATGCATCTGACCGGCATGAATACCGCCTGAAGCAACTGGCATACACTTGTTCAGTGAAGCCCAATCTTGTTCGAAGAAGATGCCTTTTTCGAGTTGAACCGGAGTTTGCTGATCAAGCAGTGTGTCGTAGTAACCACGAATCATCATAGGGTCACCTTCGAGTTTACCCACAACTGTACCCGCGTGAATGTGATCCACACCCGCCATACGCATCCACTTACAGATTACGCGGAAAGCCATACCGTGGTTTTTCTGGCGAGAGTAAGTCGAGTTACCTGCACGATGTAAATGCAGAATCATGTCATTCTTACGAGCCCAAAGAGCCATAGTTTGAATGGAGCTGTAACCGATTACCAAGTCAATCATGATAATGATAGAACCGAGTGATTTAGCGAATTCTGCACGCTCAATCATTTCTTCTACGGTACCAGCAGTCACGTTCATATAGTGACCTTTCACTTCGCCTGTTGCAGCGGACGCTTTGTTTACCGCATCCATACAATATAAGAAGCGGTCACGCCAATGCATGAAAGACTGAGAGTTAATATTCTCGTCGTCTTTCATGAAATCCAAACCACCCTTAAGTGCTTCGTATACAACACGACCATAGTTACGACCAGATAGGCCTAACTTTGGTTTTGTAGTAGCACCCAATAATGGACGACCAAACTTATCCATACGCTCACGCTCAACAACCACGCCCGTTGCTGGGCCTTGGAATGTGTGCAAGTAAGCAACAGGGATGCGCATGTCTTCTAGACGCAAGGCTTTAACGGCCTTCATACCAAACACGTTACCAATGATAGACGCGGTAAGGTTGGCAATTGAGTTGCCTTCAAAAAGATCGATGTCGTATGCAATGTATGCAAAATACTGCTGCTCAGTCTTAGTGCCTGGGCCTGTGTTAGGCACAGGATCCACCCGATAAGCCTTAGCGCGATACATTTCGCAAGCAGTTAAACGATCCGTCCAGACGACAGTCCAGGTTGCAGTAGAAGACTCACCCGCAACGGCAGCGGCACATTCGTCTGCTGGCACACCTGCTTGTGGAGTCAGTCGGAACATGGCAAGCACATCCGTCTCTTTAATATCGTAGTCAGGCTCCCAGTAGCCCATCTTCTTATAAGGTATCACGCCAGATTTATAGCGTTCTTTGCCTTCTTTCATTGTTGTTGAAGCCATTTGGTCGTCTCCATCGTTAGGATTTAGGTTTTTGTTTCATCAAGCTGAGGTATATCAAGCGATATCATTCAGATTGAGGGCATCATAGTGCATGAAGCGATATATTAATAATAGTCAATTTTTTCTATTTCATGTATAGATAAAACTCTATGTTCCAGAAGTACACAATGCGGCAAAACATGACCGCTGTGCTGTTTTGTTCTTCCCGCTTTTTGGCGGGGTCAATGGGAATCGTCAGCAGCTTACCGAGTCCCTACCTCAGCAGGCGACTGTAACGCCGATCAAAATAAGTGACGCGCCGCTTCGGAAATGAACCTAGATCCTAATATTTGGCCAGATTTACTTGACCACTATACTGTCACCTTGGGGTTGGGAGAGGCATCATTTTACCTCTTGTTGGCTAGACAGATTGACTATGCCACTACAAAAAATGCCACTTTTTTCGATAGGCTACAGCTGTTTTTAGCCATTTTTTTCGACAATGTGGGTTTTCTTACCATCAAGACTCTGCTCGTTCTTTTCCTTCCAATACGTCTTTATTCCTGCCTCTCCCTTTTTATTTGCCCATTCATTTAACTGCTCTCTTTGCCCTGTGTATTCATACAATGGCACGCCCATCCCACAAGATGTCTGGACGAGATCAACGGTTAAATCAAATATTTGTCGCGCGCCAGGTAGCGCCTCGAATAAAACAATATTTTCCTGCCATTCAGGATCGTTCTTATGAATTACCCTCGCGTTTCCGTAGAGCCGGAGGATCATTGGATTATCCTCTAATGCAGCAAACAATATTGTCATTCTAGGATTTTCCTGCACATGAGCAGATGTTTCATTTCCGCTTCCCGTAACATTTAGCCACAATACCCGATTTGCGTTTAAAACACGTAACGAGTCCATTCCCTTCGGGGATACGTTGACTCTACTATCGGCGGTCGCCGTACCTACGAAGAATAATTTTTGTTGTTCAATAAACTGCTTAAGCTTATCGGGAATTTCAGTATATCGTTGACCCATGTTTTGACTCTCTTTAATGTCTAATTTAGGCTGTAAAAAAACGTGATAAAGCCACAAGCCGTCTACATCTCGATTAATTCCTATTATTTTTACTAAACGCAATAAAGTGCGTTTAAGTAATGTGTCGTTATTGTTTCTGCATTAAATCTTGAGCCGCTTTATTTTATGATTTATTTTATTTATCGACCGAATTGTTCATAGATATCTTTTAATTTACATGAAATCCAGTCATTAGCTCTTATTTAAACACTGCTCCTTGCTTAAGATTGGGTTCCTAGCAATGTAGGAGAATCCAACCCAACAGGTGCAGTGGCTCTACTAATACTAATACGAATTTGTTTTTAGGCCCCTAACGTGACAGATTGGTTTTACACCCAAAGTCACCCAGTGTTGCTCCAATTTCATCTCAATATCCACCAGACCGTACCCTATCTCAAGCTGAGCACATCAGTAGAATAGACTATTTTTTCCCGTTTTTCAGCTTTTGACCGCACTGGATTCTCAGCCCCCCTCCTTGGCGCTGATCGACTGAGCTACTTTGGCAGTGATGAGCTGTGGATCTTGACCGTGAACTCAACCACTCCTCTCCAATTGAGGCGGAATCAGACACATCACACCGTGGCAAAACGTGTTGCAAAAAACGACGAATGAACTCTGACCCGCTCAAGGGCATCACCTTATGTTGCTCATCTCGATAGTCGTGATAACTGATGTTACACAGTAAGTGACAAAACATGCGAACCATTCCCCTCCGATGGAGGGGTGCCTCGAAAAGGTGGGGTGGTTTTTTCAACGCAGGGAAGAGTGCTGAATTCACTTCAGAGGGGAATAAAAGCCCATGTTGTTTGAGTTCTCTACAAAGTTAGGACTTGGGGGACAGGGCAAACGCACGAAAACGTATTGATTTAAAAGGGAAAAGTATAGGGTTATAATTGTTTCTCAGCTAATCAAGCGAGAATCGTTCATGCAAACCCAATCTTTAATAAAGCATATCAGTACAATCCCTGATCCTCGAATCGAAGGCAAATGCAGTCACAAATTGGTCGATATCATCGCGATTTCAATCTGTGCGATCATCTGTGGAGCTGAGGATTGGAACTCTATTGAAGAGTTTGGGCAAACAAAGCAGTCGTGGTTCGAAAGTTTTCTTGAGTTGCCCCATGGAATCCCATCGCACGATACGTTTCGGCGTCTTTTTTTCATGCTCTCCCCAGAGGCTTTTGAGCGTTTTTTTACAGAGTGGGTTCGAGATATAGCGGGATTAGTTCAAGGTGTGATTGCCATTGATGGTAAGACGCTGAGACGTTCTCACGATCGGCGGCTGGGGAAAAAAGCGATCCACATGGTGAGTGCGTGGAGCGTAGAAAATCAGTTGGTATTGGGGCAAGTAAAAACAGAAGAGAAGTCAAATGAGATCACGGCGATCCCCAAGTTGCTCAATATGCTGGCGATCAAAGGCTGTATTATCACCCTTGATGCCATGGGTTGTCAGCGATCAATTGCTCAGCAAATCATTGATCAAGAAGGGGATTATCTGATGGCATTGAAAGGCAATCAGGAAAAACTATCCAAAGCAGTGGAAGCCCTGTTTGATCAAGCTGACACAAACGGCTTTGAAGGTTGCGATTTTAGTTATCATGAGACGAAAGAGGTTTCCAGAGATCGCACGGAGATTCGACGACATTGGACATTGTCGTGCGATGAGACATTGGAAGAGGCCAAAAAGTGGGCATCCTTAAACACCCTCGGTCGAGTAGAATCCGAACGAACGGTAAAGGGAAAAACGACGATAGAGCACCGCTATTACATTAGCTCCATTGAGAATAACGCAGAACTGTTTGGTCGATCTGTTCGCCAGCACTGGGGGGTGGAAAACTCACTGCATTGGCAGTTGGATGTGAGTTTTCGAGAAGATGAGTCTCGAATTCGCAAGGGGTATTCAGCACAAAATTTCGCAGTAATGAGGCATATGGCATTAAACCTTCTTAAACAGGAAAAGAGCTTAAAGTTGGGTGTAAAAAATAAACGTTTAAGAGCAGGGTGGGATGAGGAATATTTGAAAATAGTACTTAATGGCACTTAATTTGATGCATTTGCCCTGACTTGGGGGATTTGCTCTTACGCGCTTTTATCGCTCTCACCCATCCTGAGACAAAGGCTGATAACCGCCATGCAAGGCATTAATCTCATCCAGGTAGGCCAAAATGTGATCCACCGACTCAGCAACCGAAAGACGGTTGGCATCAATGTGTACCTCGGGCGCGTGAGGTTTTTCGTAAGGGCTGTCCACCCCCGTGTAATCTTTGATCTCGCCACGCAACGCCTTGGCATACAACCCCTTCGGGTCACGCTGCTGACACAGCTCCACCGACGCATCCACAAACACCTCCACAAACTGCCCCTCTGGCAGTAAATCCCGCACCGTCTGCCGATCCGCGCGAAACGGCGAGATAAACGCCGCCAAAGTAATCAACCCCGCATCCACCATCAACGTCGCCACCTCACCCACTCGGCGAATGTTTTCTGCCCGATCTCGGTCACCGAAACCCAGATCTTGGCAGAGACCGTGACGCACATTGTCACCGTCCAGCAGATAAGTGTGGTAATTGCGCTCCACCAAACTCTGCTCCAACGCACCAGCTAAGGTCGATTTACCCGAAGCACTCAAGCCGGTAAACCAGATCAACAGCGGCTTTTGACCCTTCTGTTTGGCACGGCTGCTTTGCTCTGCCCGATGTGAATGCCACACCACATTGTTCTGCTTATGCATACATCCTCTCAAAATTGATCACGTCCATGAAAATCAAAGGCTCAAACCACAGACCAATTGTGGCATAACAACAACCAGTAAATTCTTATTCTCACGCGCAATGTATTAGGGAATTCCCCTAAAAAGAGAATAAAATCAAGACTTTTTTCATATCAGCGTTTATTTACCAGCCAAACAGTGTTCTAATCAGCCACGGATTGAGCGGCCTTCTGACTCAGAAGAACACCTGATCCTGTACCCAATTACTTCCGTTTTAGAAAACTCGACGATTCGTCTGGAGAAAGTTAATGAAGAAATTTATTAAGGTTATTGCTGTCGCTACCTTGCTCACCGCTTCCGCTTCTGCTTCTGCTTGGAACAACGGCAACAACGGTTGGAACAACGGCAACAACATGCCGTGGAATGGCAACAACATGCCTTGGAACGGCAACAACGGTTGGAACAACGGCAACAACATGCCTTGGAACAACGGCAACAACAACATGCCTTGGAACAATGGCAACAACAACATGCCTTGGAACAACGGCAACAACAACATGCCTTGGAACAACGGCAACAACGGTTGGAACAACGGCCCTTGGAACAACGGCAACAACATGCCTTGGAACAACAACGGTTGGGGCAACAACAACGGTACGGGTAACGGTGCTGGTAACGGCAACGCATCTGGCGAGATGGGCATGAACATGAAAGGCAACGCAAAAGGCAACAGCAACTACCAAGGCAACAGCAACCAGGGCTACCACGGTAACAACGGTTACGCTCCTTACGGTATGACTGCTCCTGCTGCAAAAGCGCCTGCCGCTCCTGCTGCAAAAGCACCTGCTGCACCCGTAGCTGCTCCTGCTACACCTGCTGCAAAATAAGCGTTACTTCATAACCTCTTTATTGAGGGCATGAAAAAAGCCGCATCAACTTGATGCGGCTTTTTTCGTTTAGGCTATCCCTAAAGATCAGCCAAACGTTCAGACACTACTCAAACGGATGGCGCAAAACCACATTTTGGTTCCGCTCAGGCCCCGTTGAAATAATATCAATCGGCACACCCACTACTTCTTGCAGACGGTTCAAATACGCCTTGGCGTTTTCCGGCAGATCATCGTACTCGGTCATGCCTTCGGTGGATTCAGTCCAACCCGGCATCTCTTCATACACCGGTTTGCACAACTCATAGGCTTCGGCACCCACAGGCGGGGTGTCCAAAATCTCACCCTCACAGTTGTAAGACGTACAGAGCTTGATGGTTTTCAAACCGTCCATCACATCCAACTTGGTGATGCACAAACCGGTCAGACTGTTTATCTCAGCAGAGCGACGCAGCGAAACGGCATCAAACCAACCACAACGCCGTGAACGACCGGTGGTAGAGCCAAACTCATGGCCCTTCACACCCAAATGCTCGCCACTGTCATCAAACAATTCGGTGGGAAAGGGGCCAGCACCCACACGAGTGGTATAGGCTTTGGTGATACCCAACACATAATCCAGATCACGCGGCCCCACGCCACTGCCACTGCACGCACCGCCAGCGGTGGTATTGGAAGAGGTCACATAAGGATAGGTACCGTGATCAATGTCAAGCAAGGTGCCTTGAGCACCCTCGAACATGATGCTCTTGCCCTCTTTGCGCAGTTGATGCAACAGACCTGGAATGTCTGCCACCATCGGTTTTAACTCGTCGGCCATCTTCAGCGCCAGATCCAACATCTGCTGGTAATCCACCGGATCAGTCTTGAAGTAGTGCACCAAAGAGAAGTTGTGATAATCCAAAATCTCTTTCAGTTTGCTCTCCAGACGCTCACGGTGAAACAGATCACCGACCCGCAAACCACGTCGTGAGACTTTGTCTTCATAAGCTGGCCCAATGCCGCGACCCGTAGTACCGATGGCCTTTTTGCCCCGCGCAATCTCCCGCGCCTGATCCAAAGCCACATGATAAGGCATGATCAGAGGGCAGGCCTCACTGATCCGCAAACGCTCACGCGCAGGCACCCCGCGCTCCTCCAGCATTGCCAACTCCTTGATCAAGGCTTCAGGTGATAACACCACCCCATTGCCGATCAAGCAGAGCACACCTTCACGTAACACACCAGAAGGAATCAAATGCAGCACCGTGGTCTCGTCACCGATCACCAAGGTGTGGCCTGCGTTATGACCGCCTTGAAAACGCACCACCGCAGCAGCACGATCCGTTAGCAGATCAACAATTTTGCCCTTCCCCTCATCACCCCATTGGGTGCCCAATACGATTACATTTTTGCCCATAGTATTTATGCGTCTACGACAGTCCAAAATTCATTATTGAAAACGAGCTTACGCTCGCAGCCCATGTCAGCGGCAGAACCGCTCTGTCCCGGCAAAGCACGAATCACGGTTTGACCCGAATTGCGCAACTCCTGAATGGTTTCCCACAAGTTGGAGTCATCCCCTGCTGGGGCGAAAATTTTGACAGATTGCTCTGCCACAGTGCTTGATAAGGACACCAGGGTTTTTAAATCGGTACTGAAACCGGTTGCGGGACGCGCTCGTCCAAAGGCACGACCAATGTCATCGTAACGTCCACCACGGGCAATTTCTTGGCTGTACCCCATCGCGTAGGCACTGAACACAACGCCCGTGTGGTAGTGATAACCGCGCAACTCCGCCAGATCAAAATGCAAAGTCAACTCAGGCTGGCTCTGTTGCAGCCGTTCAGCGGTTGCTTGCAAATAATGCAACGCTTGCTGCACTTCGTTACCTGCGGTGGCCAACGCCCCCCGCGCCTGCGCCAACACGGACGCATCGCCGTTCAGGTTCACCAACGCCATCAACATGTCACGATGATCTGAAGAGAGTGAAATCCCCTCTAAAAAGGTCTCAATCTCCGGCTTAGCTTTGCGCTGAAACATCTCAAACAGGTGAGCTTCTTGCTCCTCGTTCAGTTCCGCTTCGGCAGCCAAACCACGAAACAGACCCACATGGCCCAGATCCAGATGCAGTGATTTAATTCCGGCCAGCTCAAGGGTTTTGAGCATCAGAGCAATGATTTCAACGTCGCTCTCCACACCCGCATGACCGTACAATTCAGCACCCAACTGCAACGGACTGCGGCTGCCCGCCAAACCTTCACCACGAGTGTGCAACACCGACCCCAAATAACAAAGCCGCGTCGGTACCTCTCGTTGCAGACGATGCGCATCAATGCGTGCCACCTGCGGGGTGATGTCCGCTCGAATCCCCATCGTTCTGCCGTTGAGTTGATCTACCAATTTAAAGGTGCTCAAATCCAACTCACGACCGGTACCCACCAACAGCGACTCAAGGTACTCCATCAACGGCGGCACCACCAATTCGTAACCCCAACTGGCGTAGAGATCCACAACACGACGGCGCAACGTCTCCATCTTGCTCGCCTGTTGCGGCAATAATTCTTCGATGCCTTGCGGCAATATCCAACGATCTTGAACCATAATGTACAAACAGGGTTTATTTCACCCAGTAAAGTAACGACACACCCACCAGCATACTGGCCAGCCCGAACCAACGCAGGTTCGAATCGGCCAGCTGAAGCATACGCGCCAGATTTTGTTTAAACGCCGTCGGACTCAGAAACGGCAACAAACCTTCCACAACCAATAACAGCGCAATGGCGGTTAAAATTTCTTGCCACATAAAAAAAGATCTCAGCTCAGCGGACACAAAAACGGCGTTAGGCATCACGCCTAACGCCGTTTTTGGCTCAATTTACTCTAACGTACAGCTCCCCCATTGGGGTCATTAAAGTAACGGAAAAACTTCGAATCCGGTTTCAACAACATCATGTCATTGCCACCGGAAAAGACTGATTTATACGCGTTCAAGCTGCGATAGAGATTGTAAAACTCCCGATCTTTACCAAAAGCCTTGGCGTAGATACTGGATGCTTCGGCATCACCTTCACCGCGAATCTGCTGCGATTCACTGTAAGACTCGGCCAAAATCTCTTCTCGCTGCCGCTCTGAATCAGAACGAATGCCTTTCGCTTGCTCTTCACCACGAGAACGGAACGATTTCGCGACGGTTTCGCGTTCTTTCTCCATTCGGCGAAACACCGAATTACTCACCTCGGAAGGCAGATCCACTCGTTTGACCCGCACATCCACTACGGTGATGCCCAGATCAATCGCTTGTTCACCGGCCTCTTTCTGCACTCGTTTCATAATTTCCGCACGTTCTCCGGAAATCACCTCTTGAATGGTACGTTTACCAAACTCATCCAACAGACCTTTTTTGATGAACTGAGCCAACAGATTCAGAGCACGGCGCTCATCGCCACCGGTGGCTTTGAAGAATCGCTCCACATCGGTAATACGCCATTTCACAAACGAATCCACAATCAAGTTTTTCTTCTCGCTGGTCAAAACCCGTTCAGGACGCGCATCCAGAGTCAAAATCCGCGAATCAAACTTATGCACGTTGTGATAAAGCGGAAACTTAAAGTGCAGCCCTGGCTGATAATCCGAACGGACAATTTTACCCAGTGCCAACTTGATCGCCACTTCGGTCTCTTTAACCACAAAGGTCGCCGAGCTCAACAGCATCACAGACAACGCCAGCAACACAGACAACAGATTACTACGAGACATTAGCGGGTCTCCCGTGTACGACGGTTACGCACCGACTCACGCATCGGTGACGGCACCGAGGCACTGTCACTGCTGGGGATCATAGGATCAAGAGCAAAGTCAGTACTGGCCGAACGACCCCGACCGCCTTTACCCATCAATTGATCCAGTGGCAAATACATCAAGTTATTGCTGCCCTCAGCGTCCATCAAGATTTTGCTGGTATTGGACAGCACATGCTCTACAGAATCAATGTAAAGACGATCACGGGTCACCTCTGGCGCTTTTTGATATTCAGCCAACACCCGTAAAAAACGATTCGATTCCCCTTCTGCGGCTTTCACCACCCGAGTCCGATACGCTTTCGCCTCTTCCAAGACTTGTTTCGCATTACCCCGTGCCTGAGGAATGATGCCGTTGCTGTAAGCTTCGGCTTCATTGATAAACCGCTGTTCATCTTCACGGGCTTTAATCGCATCGGCAAAGGCCGCTTGCACCGCTTCCGGTGGTTGCGCGCCTTGCAAGTTGACCGTCTGCAAATCCAAACCGGTTTTGTAATCATCCAACGTCGCTTGCATCAGCTCTTGAGTGGCAGCAGCAATGGCATCACGACCTTGGGTGATAATAAAGTCCATGTCGTTTTTACCCACCACTTGACGCAGCGCACTTTCGGCCACTTGTGCCAGAGTTTCATCGGGGTTACGAACACGGAAGAGAAACTGCTCAGCATTTTTGACGTTGTACTGCACCGCCAAATCCACCTCAACAATGTTCTCATCTTGAGTCAGCATCGCCTGTGAACGCAGACGCACACTGCGGTTTTGATCCACATTGACCCGTTGTTCACGATCAATCGGCCACGGCAGATGCCAGTGCAAACCGGCGGTTTCTGAACTAACATAAGCACCGAAACGCGTCACCACACCACGCTCGGCAGGCTGGACAATGAAAAGACCGGACAACAGCCATAAAATAAATAAGATCAGGAAAACAATACCACCGCCCCAAGAGAGCGCTGCACTGCTTCCACCACCACTGCCACTGCTACCGCCCCTTTTTCCAAACAAGTCGGTTACTTTGTCCTGAACTTTCTTAAACGCTTCATCCAGATCGGGAGGCCCTTTGTCGTTCTTATTACCCCAAGGGTCTCGATTACCACCACCCGGTTCATTCCAGGCCATAGACACGCTCCAATATTATCAATCAATTCCGCACGAAGACAAGTACTGCTAACAGACAAAAGAGCCTTGCAAGGCTCTTTATGAATTTTAAAGCAGTCCAGAAAGCTACATTCTATTGAGCTTAGGCCACAGTAGCAAGATGCTCAGGCAAATCAGCCAATAATTCTTCTTGATCCAGTGATTCATGTTTGCACAAACGCACCCAATCACGCAGCTCCATATCCAACTGCAATAAAAAACCGCCGTTTTTCTGCTGGCGCTCGGTGCTGACCGCTTTTAACTCAAACAGTCGTGCCCGCAAGCGCCCCTGCTCAGGCGCAAGCACCAACCAACCCAGTGCCCGCTCTTGTGCCAAGCGTTTTTCCAACACCTGCCGCAGCAGCTCCAGCCCCTCACCACTCTGAGCCGAGAGCCACACCTGCGGCAACACATCGGGATTAACCTCATCCAGCTGAGCAGGCGTGCCATCCACATCAATCTTATTGAAGACCTTCAAACACGGGATGCCATCAGCACCAATGGCTTTCAGTACCTGCTCGACGTTTTCTATGTGCTCCTCACGCATCTGATCGGAGGCGTCAATTACATGCAATAACAGCGTTGCGTCTTTGGTCTCTTGCAATGTGGATTGAAACGCGTTGACCAAATCATGAGGCAAATCACGAATAAAACCCACCGTATCCGCCAGCACCAACTTAACCCCGTTTTCCAGATGCAAACTGCGCAAGGTGGGATCAAGGGTGGCAAACAGCTGATCCTCAACGTAAACAGAGGCCTCGGTCAGAGCGTTGAAGAGGGTTGATTTACCCGCATTGGTGTACCCCACCAGCGCCACCGTCGGAACAGACGCTTTACGCCGTGACTGCCGTCCCTGCTCTCGTTGACTGCGAACCTTGCTCAAACGGCCATTGATTTGCTTGATGCGCACCGCCAACAGACGACGATCGGTCTCCAGCTGAGTCTCTCCAGGACCACGCAGACCGATGCCACCTTTTTGCCGCTCCAGATGAGTCCAGCCTCGAATTAGGCGGGTCGAGAGGTGTTTTAGCTGCGCCAGCTCAACCTGTAATTTGCCCTCAAAAGAACGCGCACGCTGGGCAAAAATATCCAGAATCAAACCGGTACGATCCAAGACACGACACTGAAACAACGCCTCTAAATTACGTTCTTGAGCAGGCGACAACAGATGATCGAACAACACCAGCTCCGCATCCAGAGCACGCACCTGCTGAGCAATTTCATCGGCTTTACCACTGCCAACAAAGGTACGCGCATCAGGACGTTTACGGCTACCGGAAATAACGGCTAAAGGAAGAGCGCCTGCCGAAACAGCAAGCTCTCGAAATTCACTCAGATGCTCTGCGGCATTGGTTTCACGGCCAAAACTGACCTGAACCAGCAAAGCACGCTCCCCAGCCTGGGGACGATCAAATAACTGCATCAGTTACCCTGCAAAAAAAGAAGTTCAATCTTGAAGGTCGCCATTGCCATTACCACTGGTAGGAGGAGGCATCTTCACAACTCGTGATGGCACCACGGTAGAAATGGCGTGTTTATACACCATCTGACTGACGCTGTTTTTCAACAACACCACAAATTGATCAAAGGATTCAATTTGACCTTGCAACTTAATGCCATTCACCAGATAGATTGAGACGGGGACACGTTCCTTGCGCAACACATTAAGGAAGGGTTCTTGTAAAGACTGCCCTTTTGCCATGATAACACTCCTAAAATCGGGTCTGTAATGAGCCAGTTTTGAATTAAATTCATTACCAGCAGGATTAATTTATTTACTGCTTTTTTTTAGTCAGGCCATAATAACAGCCCTGAAGAGAGGAAGCCCACCCAAAGCCCACAGTTGTTTTTGGTCTTCGACTCCTGCCCCCCTAATAATTTATGATTCTGTTCACAAGAGAGAACAATGAACCTCAAGCACCACTCTATCGGCCTACTTCACTCCTGCTTCAAAGAGAAATTTGGCATTCCTCGCCAGTCAGGTCTGGCCAGCCACGCCACCGCACAACTCGAATTCCATCCAGAATACGGCTCAGCCGAAGCCCTACGTGGCCTTGAGCAATTTTCCCACCTGTGGGTTATCTTTGAATTTCACGCTTGCCCAGAACAGCAATGGCGACCAACGGTACGGCCACCGCGTCTGGGCGGCAACCAAAAGATCGGTGTGTTTGCCAGTCGCTCCAACTTTCGTCCCAATCGCATCGGTCTATCGGCGGTTAGGCTGATTAAAATAGAACAACGAGCCAATACGCATTGGCTGCACCTCAGCGGCGGCGACTTTCTTGACGGCACACCCGTACTGGACATCAAACCTTATCTGCCGTACAGCGACAACATCGAAGAGGCTCATGGTGGTTTTGCCAACAACGCACCAGAAAACAGCTATAAAATTGACTTTAGTTCACAAGCAAAAGCCAATATTGAAAGCAGAAAAACCAGCCACCCGAAACTGAAGCAGTTGATTGAAGAGGTGCTGCAACAAGATCCGCGCCCCGCCTACCGACAAACAAAACCGGATCAACATGAATACGTTTGTCACCTGTACGACTTTGATCTGCACTGGCAAGTCAAAGGCAAACTCATCTACGTTACCGGTATTTCACCTCGATAATCTCATACTCGATGTTGCCACCTGGTGCGCGCACATCGGCCACATCGCCCTCTTCTTTACTGATCAGGGCGCGGGCGATGGGTGAGTTTACCGAAATCATGCCCTGTTTAATGTCCGCCTCATCTTCACCAACGATTTGATAGGTCACCTCCTCATCGGTCTCCACATTAAGCAGATCCACGGTAGCACCAAAGATAACCCGGCCATGGGCGTCGATGTTGGTGATATCAATCACCTGAGCGTTAGAGAGTTTGCCATCAATCTCTTTAATGCGCCCCTCAATAAAACTCTGCTGCTCACGCGCAGCATGGTATTCAGCATTCTCTTTCAGATCACCGTGCGCCCGCGCTTCAGCAATCGCTTCAATCACCTTGGGTCGTTCAACGGTTTTTAAAATACGCAACTCTTCGCGCAGCTTTTCCGCACCGCGCAGCGTTAATGGAATTAAGTTCACAGCATCTCCTCATGCAATTCTTGTAAACGACTCACATTGGTGTTATCCGCACTGGCAATGGCCAAGCAGATCGCTTTGCCACCAGCCAAAGTGGTGGTGTAGGCCACCTTGGAGCTGAGCGCCGCGCGGCGGATGGTAAAGGAATCTGAAATGGCCGACTTGCCTTCAGTGGTGTTGATGATCAAGCTCACACCGCCGTTTTTGATCAAATCCACAATGTGCGGCCGCCCCTCTTTGACTTTTTTCACCTCAGAACAACTGATGCCTGCGGCTTCAATCTGACGCGCTGTGCCACGGGTGGCCACCAGCTCAAAACCTAACTTGTTCAGATCACGGGCAATTTCAACCGCGATACTTTTGTCTTTATCGCGCACACTGATCAACGCTTGACCCGAACTGGGCAACTGCGTCCCCGCCCCAAGCTGACTTTTGTAGAACGCCTCACCAAAACTGCGCCCCACCCCCATTACTTCACCCGTAGACTTCATCTCAGGCCCCAGCAGTGGATCAACACCTGGGAATTTCACAAAGGGGAAAACCGCTTCTTTAACACAGAAATAACTGGGAATTTTTTCCTCGGTATGACCCTGCTCAGCCAAGCTAACCCCCATCATGCAACGTGCCGCCACTTTGGCCAGCGCCACCCCCGTTGCTTTGGAGACAAACGGCACCGTGCGCGAGGCACGCGGATTGACCTCCAAGATAAAGATCTTCTCGCCTTGAATGGCAAATTGAGCGTTCATCAAGCCCTTCACCCCCAGCGCCAAGCCCATCTGTTTCATCTGTGCGCGCATCCGATCTTGCACCGCCGCACTCAAGGTGTAGGGTGGTAAAGAACAAGCCGAATCACCGGAATGAACTCCCGCCTGTTCAATGTGCTCCATCACTCCACCGATCAGCACATCGGTGCCATCACAGATGGCATCAATGTCCACCTCCACCGCATCGTCCAAAAAACGATCCAGCAAAACGGGCGAATCATTGGAAACAGAAACCGCCTCGCGCATGTAACGGCGCAGGTCTTCTTCGTTGTGCACAATCTCCATTGCCCGACCACCCAAAACATAAGAGGGGCGCACCACCAAGGGGTAGCCGATCTCTTCTGCTTGGGTGACCGCTGTTTCGGGGTCACGCGCAGTACGATTGGGCGGCTGGCGCAAACCGAGTTTTTCGATCAGCTGCTGAAAACGCTCACGATCTTCAGCCAAATCAATGGAGTCAGGGCTGGTACCGATGATCGGCGCACCCGCTGCTTCCAGCGCTTCAGCCAGCTTCAACGGCGTTTGACCGCCGTACTGCACAATCAAGCCTTTAGGGTTCTCTTTGTGCAAAATTTCCAACACGTCTTCCAGCGTCAACGGCTCAAAATAGAGTCGATCCGAGGTGTCGTAATCAGTGGAGACGGTTTCAGGGTTGCAGTTGACCATGATGGTCTCGTAACCGTCTTCGCGCATCGCCAACGCTGCATGTACACAGCAGTAATCAAACTCGATGCCCTGACCGATGCGGTTTGGCCCGCCTCCCAACACCACCACCTTGTCGTTGTCTGTGGGGTCAGATTCACACTCTTCTTCATATGTGGAGTACATGTAGGCGGTGTTGGACGCAAACTCCGCTGCACAGGTATCGACCCGCTTGTAAACGGGGCGAATGCCCAGTTCATGACGATGCGCGCGCAGCTCACCTTCAGAGCAGGCCAGCAGCTGCGCCAAACGACGGTCAGAAAAGCCTTTGCGTTTCAAACCGTACAACTCCGCATGTGCCAGATCGATGAAAGAACGGCCACGCAAGGTCTCTTCGTGCTGAACCAGATCTTCGATCTGCACCAAAAACCACGGATCAATGGCGGTCAGTTCAAACAGCTCTTCACGGCTGTAACCTTGACGAAACGCATCGGCCACATACCAAAGACGACGATCACTGGGTTCACTCAGTTCTTGGCGCAGTCGGGCTTTAATCTCATCCGCCGACAAATTGCTCGGCAAAATTTCATTCAAACCGTCGGTGCCAATTTCCAAGCTACGCAAAGCCTTTTGCAAGGATTCTTGGAAAGTACGCCCAATGGCCATTACCTCACCCACGGATTTCATCTGCGTGGTCAACAACGCATTGGCTTGCGGGAATTTTTCAAAGGTGAAACGCGGAATTTTTGTTACCACATAATCAATGCTTGGCTCAAAAGAGGCCGGAGTCGCACCACCGGTGATCTCATTGGAGAGCTCATCCAAGGTGTAACCGATGGCCAATTTAGCCGCCACCTTGGCAATCGGGAAGCCCGTCGCCTTAGAAGCCAACGCCGAGGAGCGCGACACCCGTGGGTTCATCTCAATGATGATCATGCGACCGTCTGCGGGATTGATGGCAAACTGCACATTGGAGCCGCCGGTTTCAACGCCGATTTTACGCAACACCTGCAAAGAGGCGTTGCGCATGATCTGATACTCTTTATCGGTCAAGGTCTGCGCAGGGGCGACGGTAATAGAGTCACCGGTATGCACCCCCATTGGATCGAGGTTTTCAATCGAGCAGATGATAATGCAGTTGTCGTTGCGATCTCGCACCACCTCCATCTCATATTCTTTCCAACCGAGCGCCGACTCTTCCATCAGCACTTCGGTGGTGGGTGACAGATCCAAACCACGGATAATAATTTCTTCAAACTCGTCACGGTTATAAGCGATGCCACCCCCGCTGCCGCCCATGGTAAAGGAGGGCCGAATGATGCAGGGGAAACCAATCTGCGCCTGCCCTTGCCACGCCTCTTCCATGCTGTGAGCGATAAACGCACGCGGCGTTACTAGACCGATTTCCGCCATCGCTTTGCGGAATTTATCTCGATCTTCCGCCATGTCGATGGCTTCACGAGAAGCCCCGATCATCTCGACGCTGTATTTTTCCAGCACCCCTTCTCGATCCAGATCCAGCGCACAGTTGAGCGCCGTCTGGCCGCCCATGGTGGGCAGCAGCACATCGGGGCGCTCTTTTTCGATGATGCGTTCCACCACCTGCCAATCAATGGGCTCGATGTAGATCGAATCAGCCATATCGGGATCGGTCATGATGGTGGCGGGGTTGGAGTTAACCAAGATAACTCGACACCCCTCTTCACGCAGCGCTTTACACGCTTGCGCACCGGAGTAATCAAACTCACACGCTTGGCCGATGACAATCGGGCCAGCGCCGATAATTAAGACGCTCTTTATATCTGTACGTTTTGGCATAAGTCTCTAAACAGTCCGTATCGGCAATATCAGGCGCGCGCCGCATGCATTAATTCGATGAAGTGGTCAAACAGAGGAGCCACATCGTGAGGTCCTGGGCTCGCTTCAGGGTGTCCCTGAAAACCGAACGCCGGTTTGTCGGTGCGATGCACCCCTTGCAAAGAGTCATCAAACAGAGACCGGTGTGTGGCGCTCAGATTGTCTGGCAAGGAGCTTTCGTCTACCGCAAAACCGTGGTTCTGACTGCTGATCATCACCACACGGCTGGCCAGATCCTGCACCGGATGGTTGGCACCGTGATGACCAAACTTCATTTTCATGGTTTTTGCACCGCAGGCCAGCGCCAACAGTTGATGCCCCAGACAGATGCCAAACACCGGCACCTCGGTCTCCAGAACCGCACGAATCGCCTCAATGGCGTAATCGCACGGCTCGGGATCACCCGGTCCATTGGAGAGAAACACCCCATCGGGCTGCATCGCCAATACGTCTGCTGCCGGAGTCTGCGCCGGCACCACGGTCAGACGACAACCGCGATCCACCAACAGGCGTAAAATATTGCGTTTCACGCCGTAATCGTAAGCCACCACATGAAACTGAGCTTTTTCGTCACTCAGCTCGCGTTGCGGTTGCCCCAACGCCCAGCTTGCTTCACGCCACGCATAAGAGGCATCGGTTGTGACCTCTTTGGCCAAATCCATCCCCTTCAAACCAGGGAAGGCTTTGGCCGCGTGCAGTGCAGCCTCTTCGTCAATGGCATCAGCCGCAATAATGCAGCCACTGAGCGCGCCTTTTTGACGCAAAATGCGCGTTAAACGACGGGTATCAATATCAGCAATGGCGACAATCTTGTGACGTTGCAGATAATCGTCCAAGGATTCGCTGCTGCGCCAGTTGCTCGCCAGCAGCGGCAGATCACGAATCACCAGACCGGCAGCGTAAACACCCTCGGCCTCTTCGTCATCGGCATTGGTACCGACGTTGCCAATGTGGGGGTACGTTAACGTAACAATCTGACGACGGTAGGAAGGATCGGTCAGAATTTCCTGATAACCGGTCATGGCGGTATTGAATACCACCTCACCGACGGTCTCTCCCAAAGCACCAATGGAGGTGCCTCGAAACAAAGAGCCATCTTCAAGCACCAATAAAGCGGGTTTACTCAACGGATTGTCCCTCTCACGCGCAAACAAAACGGGAAAGCCCGATGGACGCTCCCGTTTTTAGGATTAATTAGATACATCGCAGCACCCAGCTATTTTGGGCGCAATTCTACTGCATTACCCCCAAAGATGTCCATGCAGAGAACGCCCTTTTATACGCGCCATTAAGCAAAATCATCCAAATTGAAACCCTGCTGCAATAAAGTCAGAGTGGGTTGAAACAGCGGCTGGGGCAGATTCGACCACATAAACCAATCCCAGCGACGACATTTGTCCCGTTCCAGAGCCTCTGGCTGACCCGATCTCCAATCGGCGATCACAAATAGGGTGATGTACTGCGTGTTCGCAGGCAGAAAAACATCGTTGCAATACGGGCCGATACGCAAATTGTCAATCTGCAAACCGTTCTCCTCCAACACCTCGCGGCGCGCACACGCCTCAACGCTCTCGCCGAACTCCAGATGACCACCCGGAAACTGCCAGCAATCTTGGCCTGTTGGGTTAATCCGCTCACCTAACAACACTCGACCGGCTTTTTTGATGATCACCGCTACGGCTACGGCGGGTCTCATATTCACAACAAACGCTCAAACTGATCCGCAGGCAGGGGTTTTGAAAACAAGTAACCCTGCACATACTCACACTGCAACTGTTGTAACATCTGCTGCTGGCCTGGGGTTTCCACTCCTTCAGCAACCACCTTCAAGCCCAAACTTTTTGCCATTGCTAAAATGGCTCTAACCAAGGTTTCATCTTCACCGTCATCGGGCAAATTTTTAATAAACGCACGATCCACTTTCAAAATATCCAGAGGAAATCGCTTTAAATAACTCAAAGAAGAGTAACCGGTACCAAAGTCATCAATGGAGAGTGTGACCCCTAACGCTTTGATCTCCGTCAACCATTGAATAACCTCATCACTGTCGCTCAAAAACAGGCTTTCGGTAATTTCCAACACCAAATTTTCCGCTGCTATTCCATTTTTCAGAAGCAACGCCTGAATAACTTTATAGTTGATCGTCTCAGGACTTTGGCGACTGGAAACATTCACCGACAAGGTGACCACCTTACCCTCACGCTTCCAAACCCCCAATTGTTGACAAGCCTGCTGCAAAACCCACACACCCAGGGTTGTAATCAGACCACTTTCTTCCGCTAAAGGGATAAATTCATTGGGCAACATCAAGCCGTACTTTGGGTGTAACCAGCGCACCAAAGCCTCGGCGCTCTTCATTTCATCACCCGCAACAGTCATAATCGGCTGGTAATACAACTGCAACTGCCCCCCCACTTCTAAAGCCACGCGAAGATCCTGTTCCAGCTCCATATTGCGACTGACTTTTTCTTGCATACTGACGGTGAAGAATTGAAAATTATTACGCCCCGCGTCCTTAGCACGATACATGGCCATATCGGCGTATTGCAGCAACTGATCCGCTCCCAAACTGTCCTCGGGAAACAGAGCTAATACCGATACTGCAACCAATATAAATGTTTCGGTTTTCAATCTGAAAGGGTTTGGCCAGAGAATGAATGATTTTTTCCGAAATCAGCGCCGCATTTTCTGCATCATGAATGTCTTGCAATAACAGCACAAACTCATCGCCACCAAAACGCGCCACCATATCCATCGCCCGCACGCACTCTTGCAACCGTTGTGAGACCGCTTGCAATAAGGTATCTCCCGCTTTATGCCCCAAGGTATCATTAACAGATTTAAAGTTATCCAGATCCAAAAACAACAGCGCCATCAACCAGTGCTCTCGTTTCGCCGTCACAATCGACTGCTGCAAACGATCCAACATCAAACTGCGGTTGGGCAGACCGGTCAAAGCATCGTATTGAGCTTGATACAGCACTTGCTCTTCAGCCTGTTTGCGCAGACTGATGTCCTCTTTCAAAGCAATATAGTGACTGACCTTGCCTTTATCATCTTTCAAAGAGGAAACCATCACACTTTCCCAATAGAGCGAACCGTCTTTACGAATGCTATTAACCTCGCCGCGCCAGGTTTTACCCGCACTGACCATTTTCCACAGGCGGACACACTCCGTTTTGGATTTATCTTCAATTTGCATCAAGCTGAAATTTTGCCCAACAACGTCAGCAAAGGCATAACCGGAAGCCTGTTCAAAATGGGGGTTAACGTACTCAACAAAGCCGTGTGTATCGGTAATGATAATCGAGATGGGACTCTGCTCGGTGGCCAAACTCAATTTTTTCAGATCAACCAGCGCTCTTTGCAAATTCATCTCAGAGTATCCCAACTGTGCTACCAGTCGCGTCAAACCCCATAATAAAATTAAAATACAAAACCAGAGCAAATAACTGAACTGCTCCGAACGTTGACGGCTGGAATTGTAAAAATTACGGTAAGCAAGGCGTAAGCTCTCAAAACTATCAACACTTTGTACCGCAGAGTAACGATTTTGCAGAGTTGCCAACATTTTCAAACTGGTTAAATTAGACGACATATGAAACAACACGTTATCAACCAATTTTTGCTGTTTATTCGAACTCATCTGCACTTTTTTCAGCGCGGTCAACTTCCGCTGTAAAAAATTAAAATGCACTTCATCCGGAAAAATAGTGTACCGATACAACTCATCTAAAAAGGCGATAACCTGATCTTTTTTAGGCTCGTTTACTTGCCGCAACTCAGTCGCAACAAGGGTCAAGTAGTGCAACCCATTGCGCACCAGTGCCGCCCGTGATTTAATCCGTTCCAGCAACCATATTTTTGCATTCAAATCGCTGCTGTAACGATCCAAATAATGGGCAATAACACGATTGGTGCGATGACGAAAACCATTATCAAGCGTGGAAAATTGGCCAATGATGTCATACAGACCATGAGTCACATCCAACAGCGGATCGTATTGCACCAAACTCAATGAAGCAACTTGCAACACCCCTTGATCCAAGCGTGCCTCTAAACCTCTGGCCTCAGACAGCAATTCCAAGCGTTCATTATGCAGGCTGACATCAACGTCACGACTCCAGAGTAACAAGCCCAAAATAAACACCACAAAGACCAATAACCAAAGAAGCTTCAAACGCCACTGCTTAGCAAAAAAATCAAATATCATCGTGTTAGCAATTCATCACTGAGAAACAACCGTTGGTTTTGAAAAAGCTGGAGGCAAATCACCCAGTAGTGATTTCAAAAATGCTTCGATTAAAACAATGTCTTTATCTGGCAGTTTTCTGCCCAACTGATATTTGCCCATTATTTGAATCGCCTCTTGTAAAGAATCAACACTGGCATCATGGAAAAAGTAACGATTCACTGCCGCAAAGCGCAAACTCGGTACTTTAAACACATGTTTATCGTCTTCATGGTCGGTGAGGGTAAATAGCCCTAAATCCGACTGTTTCATATCGTCGTTGCGGTCGATAAAATAATTGCCCATCGCCCCCATGCGGGCAAACATATTACCACCCACATTTTGCCCCTGATGGCAACTGATGCAGCCATACGATTTAAACAGAGCGTAACCCTGCAAGGCCTTTTTGGAAAGCGCAGACTCTTCACCTCGAAGCCAACGGTCAAAGGCTGAATTGCTGCTGATCAAGGTGCGTTCAAAGGTGACAATCGCATCCACCACCGAGTTTTTATCCAGACCCTGTTCATAAATTTGCCCAAACTGCTGGCGCAATGCCTCATCCTTACGCAATCGAAAGAGTAACTGCTGCCAATTGTTATTCAATTCTAATTGATTCTCAATCGTAGCCTCAACCTGCTCCGCTAAGGTCACCACCCGTCCATCCCAAAACTGACGAAAGTTAAACTGACTGTTGATCACCGTCGGGGTCTTTACCTCTTCAAGCTGCTCATTCGCACCTATCGAGAAAGCCTCTCTTTCCATACCGTAATAATCCAAACGGTGGCAACTGGAGCAGCTGATCTGACCGCTGGCAGAAAGACGTTTGTCTTGAAACAGCTGCCAACCCAGAGCCACCTTAGCCGGATCCTCCGCACTGCTTAGGGGCAGCGGTCGAATCGGTTCATCCCGCATTTCCAGCTCTGCTCCAGACAGCGACGGTAAAAGCAGCAGCGTTGCCAAGCAAAAAACAACAATCAAAGCGTCTCGACACATGGTGAACACTCGTACCCTTGTATATGTGTAAATCACACTTTGCAGCATAAGCAGCAAATCACCGCGTAGCAATATGTGCGAGCTAAAAAAACAACCACCCACAAAAAGAGAATTTAATTAACATAAAAACCAAAACTATCGTTACCTTTCGTACTAACCGATCCTAAAAAAGACTGCGGCACGGTAGCATAAAAGGCAGCAATACGGTTCTGGCTTAAAAAATACCGCTCTATCCAGCCAAAACTGACTTAAGATTACATTTTGCAAGGTACAGGGCAGCAAGATTCGGCTATACTTGTCCCATTCGCAACCTGCGCACAAAACTTGCTCATTCGTTACTTGGATCAAGCACACATCTTTATCAACTGCATCATCAAGTGGAACACCATCAATCATGTTTAACCGTCTTCGAGGTCTTTTTTCCACCGATCTCTCTATCGATTTAGGCACCGCCAACACCCTCATCTACGTACGCGGCAAAGGCATCGTACTCAACGAACCCTCTGTGGTCTCCATTCGCCAGAGTGGGCCGGGCGGCACCAAATCGATCCAAGCCTACGGCGAAGAGGCCAAAAAGATGATTGGCCGCACCCCGCAAAACATCACCGCCATTCGCCCCATGCGCGACGGCGTAATCGCGGACTTTCACATCACCGAAAAAATGTTGCAGCACTTTATTCGTAAAGTACACGACACCCGCATTTTGCGTCCCAGCCCACGGGTCTTGGTCTGTGTTCCCTGCGGTGCCACCCAAGTGGAGCGCCGCGCCATTCGTGAATCGGCCATCGGCGCGGGCGCACGCAGCGTCTACCTGATTGAAGAGCCGATGGCCGCTGCCATCGGCGCAGGAATGCCCGTCGATGAAGCCTGTGGTTCCATGGTACTCGACATCGGCGGCGGCACCTCCGAGGTGGCCGTGATGTCCCTCAATGGCATCGTCTATTCCGCCTCGGTTCGCATCGGCGGTGATCGTTTTAATGACTCCATTCTCAATTACGTGCGCCGCAACTACGGCGTCTTGATCGGTGAAGCCACCGCCGAAAGAATCAAACATGAAATCGGCTCAGCCTACCCAGGCAAAGAGCTGCTGGAAATGGACGTTAAGGGTCGCAATCTCTCAGAAGGGGTTCCACGCAGCATCACCCTCAACAGCAACGAAATACTTGAAGCCTTGCAAGAGCCGCTCTACGGCATTGTCAGCGCGGTAAAAACCGCCCTAGAACAGACCCCGCCCGAGTTGGGCTCTGATGTTGCAGAACGCGGCATTGTCCTCACCGGTGGCGGCGCTCTGCTGCGCGACTTGGATCGACTCTTAATGGAAGAGACCGGCCTGCCCATCGTCATTGCCGAAGACCCGCTGACCTGTGTCACTCGTGGCGGTGGTCGAGTTTTAGAGTTAATCGACGAACACGGTGATGAGTTTTTATCTGTAGAGTAACCTCGACAGCACCCGTTCCTAAAGCTGCTCAGCGCAGCTTCGCAGGCACCCCCCTTTTTTCAATATCCGACTGACACATGCGGCCACTTTTTCAGAAAAACACAGCTCTCAATTTACGCCTGTTTTTTTTTATGGCTCTCTCTGCTGCTGCCATGTTAACCGACCATCGTCACCAGCATTTGCAAGAGGTGCGCAGCAGCCTCAGCCAAGCCCTCTATCCACTGCAATACTTAGTGAACCTGCCCTCACGGTTGGCCAACTGGAGTTCGGAGATTTTTAGCAGTCACGGTCAACTGCTGCAAGAAAACCAGCGACTCAAACAACAACAGCTGCTGCTGCAAGCCCGTCTGCAAAAACTGGAGATCATCGACAGCGAAAATGCTCGTCTGCGCGAACTGCTGCACGCCTCTTTCAAAGTCGGAGAAAATGTCTTGGTGGCAGAGATGTTAGCCGTCGATATGGATCCTTATCGTCAACAGGTCGTGATCAACAAGGGCAGCAACGACAACGCTTATGAAGGCCAACCCCTCATCGACGCCCACGGCATTATTGGTCAAATCATCCATGCTTATCCTTATTCATCAGAAGCACTGTTACTGACCGACCTGAGCCACTCTATACCGGCACAACTGAATCGCAACGGTCTGCGCACCATCGTCTCTGGTACCGGCAAAACCAATCAGTTAAAGTTACTCTATATCTCTAACAGCGCCGATATTCGTATTGGTGATCGCATTATCAGTTCCGGTTTAGGCGGCATCTTTCCCGCCAACTACCCTATTGGTGTAGTCCGCACGGTGAAACATTATCCAGGGCGTGATTTTGTCGAGGCCTACGCAACCCCCAGTGCCCACGTTGGCCGCAGTCGTGAAGTGTTGTTGGTCTGGGATAAAGCCAAACTCGCAGCTGATACTCAGGCTGCTGAAGCGGCTAAGGCGCGGCCATGATGACCCATTGCAAACATTACTGGGTGGTACCTGTCAGTCTCAGCATCGCCTTAATTCTAATGATCATGCCACTGCCGCCTCATTTACAACCCTTCCGCCCCGACTGGTTAAGTTTGGTGGTGCTCTACTGGGGGATGGCCATTCCAAGCCGCTTCGGTCTCGGCTTAGCGTGGTTGTTTGCGCTGTTACTGGATGTCTCTCAAGGTACTCTTCTAGGACAACACGCCTTTGGTCTCTGCCTGATCCTCTACGTTGTTTTGCGTATGCACCGTCAAGTCCGCGTCTCCAGTTTTATCCAGCAAGCCATCTTTATTGCCGTGCTGCTGCTGCTCAAACAACTGCTGGTACTGTGGGTCGATGGCATCGTTGGCCGCTCTGTGGAAAGTCTCTGGCTCTATTTCACCCCCTCGCTGATCGGCATGCTGCTCTGGCCATTTGTGTTTATTATTCTGCGTGACATTCGCCGCAGCTTACACATTCGCTAAGCCATTGAAAAACGTCACCACCGTGCTGTTAGACCAAAATTCCCTCGGCCCACAACTCGATTTCAGCCCCTTTGCAACTCTGCCACTGGATTGGCAAAGCTTCAAGCAGAGCACAACAAAAGAGACCCTACAACGCATTCAAAACGCTGAAATCATCATCAGCAATAAAGTGATCTTGAGCCGTAAAACATTACAACAGGCCAAACAACTTAAACTGATCTGCATCGCCGCCACCGGCTGCAATAACGTCGATCTACAGGCCGCCACCGATCTGGGCATCACGGTCTGCAATGTCAAAAATTACAGCACCGCTTCTGTGGTACAACACGTTTTTGCCGCTCTGCTCGCCCTCACCACTCAGCAAGCGGCTCACCAAAAAGCCGTACAAATGGGCAAATGGCAACACAGCCCCTTTTTTTGCCTGTTTGAACAGCCCATTTATGAATTGAATGGCAAAACGTTGGGCATCGTCGGTTACGGCACGTTGGGCAAAGCCGTAGCTCACGTGGCCAGCGCCTTTGGCATGAAGGTATTATTGGCACAACGCCCTGACAGCTCATCAGCACAGCCCAACCGACTGCCACTGCATCAACTGCTGCCTCAAGTGGACGTGCTCAGTTTGCACTGCCCCCTGACCCCAGCAACCCAAAACCTGATCGGAGCTGATGAACTGGCACTGATGAAACCCAGCGCCCTACTGATCAACACCGCTCGTGGTGGCATCGTTGATGAACAGGCTCTGGCGACGGCACTGCAAAACGGCACGCTGGCGGGAGCCGCCATTGATGTTTTGAGCCAGGAACCCCCCAACAACAGCAATCCACTGCTGCAAAAAAACAGTCCCAATCTGATTTTAACTCCGCACGTTGCGTGAGCCAGCGTCGAAGCTCGGCAACGGCTGCTACAGCAGTTAGTAAAAAACATAGCCGCCTTTTTAAACGGCACGCTACGCAACGTCATCACCCCTTGAGAACCCTATGAACCAACGCATTGACGAGCTAGAGATCAAGCTCACTCTACAAGAACAGACCATTGACGAACTCAACAGCGTCATTACCGGCCACGAGCAACGCCTCAGCCAACTGGAACAGCAACTGCGTCTGCTGCACACCCAGCTCAAAACCATCACCAGCAGCAACGTCACTCCCGCAGGTGAAGAGCCACCGCCACCGCACTACTGAGCACCTCCCTCCAGCCACAACCCACCGTTTTCAAAACGATACGCTGGCAGCCGCAAATCTTCATCAGCAGCCTGTTCTTTAAACACCCGCCCAGCCACGTCGTAACGGGAACCATCGCAAAGATCCACAAACCCACCCAGCCAGCTACGCCCCAAAAAGGCAGTGCCATCGGCAACTCGATAACTCACGGGGCAATTCAGTTCACCAATGGCAAACAACACCGAATAAAGCCCCGTTCTTTCGCCTACTGAGTCAGGTCGTTTTAATAACTGATGAGTTTTTTTCAAATCGGCCAACATCTGCGGCGTACGATGCAAAATCAACATTCGATGCTGCTGCCACTGCACAAATTTCACCTGTCCTGCGGGTAAGTTTTTCAAAGACTGCCACAGAGGTGACAAACGAGGCGACTCGGGGCGCTGAAACGCAGCGGCAAACAGCACCCACAACACCCCTAAAATCGCCACTGAAAACATCAGCTTTAAAACCACCTGCAACAGCAAACGCCGCCCCATCGTTTTAGCCTTCACGCCTTCCAAAGACAGTGACCACCGCTCTCTTTCCGTACGGTTTCCAATAGGCTTTCATGCGCCTCCAGCTCAGCCGAAGTGGCTTTAATTACGGGAGTCACTTGATGCACCACCTGCACCTCGCCCGCCGCAGCACCGTTGTGCAGATCCCCAAAACTAAGGCTCACCTGACCGCCGGTCATGGCCAAATAAACGTCGGCTAAAATCTCAGAATCAAGCAGCGCGCCATGCAGATCACGCTGGGTGTTGTCCACCCCGTAACGTTTGCACAGCGCATCCAAACTGTTGCGCTGCCCAGGATGACGTTTGCGTGCCATCTTCAGAGTGTCGAGAATCGTGCAGACCCCAGCACTGTCGATGGCAGGCAACACCTGACCCAACAAAACAAACTCATGATTAATAAAACCGACATCAAAAGGCGCATTGTGAATGATCAACTCAGCCCCTTTGATGTAATCAAAAAACGGTTGAGCAATCTCGTCAAAGGTTGGTTTATCCGCCAAAAATTCATTGCTGATGCCGTGCACCGCCATCGCCCCTGCATCCACTTCACGTTGCGGATTAATGTATTGGTGGTAATGATTGCCGGTCAAATTACGATTCATTAATTCCACACAACCGATCTCAATAATGCGGTGTCCCGATTTAGGATCAAGACCCGTGGTCTCTGTATCCAATACAATTTGACGCATCAACGACTCTCCAACTCATCCAGACCCTCATTAGCCAACTGATCCACACGCTCATTTTCAATATGACCGCTATGACCTTTGACCCACTTCCACTCCACTTGATGTGGAGCGGCGGCTTTTTCCAGCCGCTGCCAGAGATCGGCGTTTTTCACCGGTTTACGCGCAGCGGTCATCCAATTGCGTTTTTTCCAATTTGTAATCCACTCGGTGATGCCTTTTTTGACGTATTGAGAATCGGTGGTCAGTGCAACCACCGATTCCCGCTTCAAGCTCTCCAGCCCTCGAATCGCCGCCATCAGCTCCATGCGATTATTGGTCGTATCCGACTCTCCTCCCTTCAGCTCCTTCTCCGTATCTTGGTAACGCAACAACACCCCCCAACCACCGGGACCTGGATTGCCGCGACAGGCACCGTCGGTAAAAATTTCAATCAACTCACTGCTCTCACTCACCTTCTGAACTCCTCTGTGCTGGCTCTGCCAACGGGGCAGGCATTAATATTTCCGCTCGCCAACGAGGACGAATCAAGGTCATCGGCACAGTCTGTTTGCGTGCCAACAACAAATATCCGCCACCCAAAGTGGGAAACAGACGACGCAAACCCTCCAGCGGTAGCAACCACTGCAACAGTTTCAGCTGTGAAATCGGCGGGCGAAACAGCACACTACGACGATGCACGGTCTGAAACTGCAACAGAGACAACCAATCGCTGACCCGCCCCATGCTGCAAAAACGCCCCTGCCACGGCATCGACTCACGCCAACGCAGTGGGTAACGCAACAAACCCCAAAGACTCCAAGGGTTAAAACCGATCACCAACACATAACCGCCGTCCACCAAAACACGATCCACCTCACGCAGCAGCTGGTGCGAATCTTGGCAAAAATCCAAACTGTGCGCCAGCACCAGCAGATCCACCGACGCGGTCTTCAACGGCAACCGCTGCACATCGGCCAACAATTGGGCATTAAAGCTGGCTCCATCCAACAAGGCACGATGGTAATGACCGGTTTTTCTCAGCAAATCCATAGAGTCATCCAGATCACCCAATTGAAAGGCGTGGTGACCAAAGGTCTCGGCCAACAGCAGATCCGCCTGCTGCTGTACAGCCAGCGCAAATTGCTGCCCCAAAGGTTTGGCATACCATCTGCGTAAATGCGCCATTGAGGCGACATATTCTGACATTAAAATGAACCTTTTAAAAATCGAAAGCGTAGAGTTAAACCATGCCCCAAAACAGCACCGGTTAGCCCCCTTTTTAGGCGGCAATTTATTGCAGTTTTGGCAACTCATCCGTATAGTGGCGAGCAACGTCGAGACGGAAAATCATCAACCGCCGTTAGGCCAACAGGGACACATGGACAGAAGTCACAACCCCTTATTTTTATTGCTCTTTGCACTGCTGTTAAGCACTCTGCAAGGCTGTGTGCAACATGCCAGCAAAAGCAGCCAATTACAAGCCAGCACCTCCAGAAATCTCACTCTACCACCAGCGGAACGCAGCCAACAAAATCATCTCCTTACAACTCAAAACAACCCACACGATCTTTGGCAACGGATTCGCGAAGGCTTTCAACTGCCCACCGCCCATCAGCAGCAATTTCGTCCACAGATGCGCCACTTTCTCTCGCTGGATAATTTTTTTGTAAACGTCAGCCAAAGAGCCGAACCGTTCCTCTATTTTATCGTTGACAGTCTAGAGAAACGCGGGCTGCCCACGGAGTTAGCGCTGATCCCCGTCATTGAAAGCGCTTTCAAACCTTTGGCACACTCCAGCAGCAAAGCCGCCGGTATTTGGCAGTTTATCCCCTCCACCGGTCGCCTCTACGATCTGAAACAAAACCACTGGTACGACGGTCGCCGCGATATCTACGCTTCTACTCTGGCGGCGATAAACTTGCTGGATGATCTGGGCAAACAATTTAACGGTGACTGGTTGCTGGCCATCGCGGCCTACAACGGTGGCCCAACTATGGTGCTTAAGGCAATGGCAAAAAACCGCCGTCTGGGCAAGCCCACCGATTTTTGGCACCTTGAGCTGCGCTCCGAGACCCAACGTTATGTACCCAAACTGCTGGCAATCCGTGAAATCATTCTCAACCCCAAACGCTATCGCATCAACCTGCCCTTGATCCCCAATCATCCGCAGCTGGCAAAAGTCAATTTAAGTGCGCAAATCAGTCTTAAAACCGCAGCCACCCTTGCCGAACTTTCGACAGCGGAAACCACGCGCTTGAACCCAGGTTTCAAACGCGGTATCACCTCCCCTCACGTGCAATATCTGCTGCTGCCGATGGAACAAGCAAAAATTTTTAGCTTCAACCTAAAGAAAATCCAGCGGAAACGTCTTAAAAAAACGGAGCCAAACAGAGAAAAATCAAGACAAAATCATTACCGCGTACAGCAAGCAGACACCCTCTGGAGCATCGCTTATCGCTTTGGCACCACCGCTCCACAACTGGCGCTCTGGAATCAAATCGGTTTACAGTATAAAATTCGCGTCGGGCAACATCTACGCATCGCAAGTGGTCGGGAAAAGACCACAGAAGTTGCCTTTAAAACTCGCCACCCACTGCACCACCGGGTCAAGAAAAACGAGTCGCTGTTTCTTATTGCCAGACGGTTCGAGCTAAACATAGCCGATCTGCGCCGTTGGAACCGGATCGATTACGGTCAGCAACCGAATGTCGGTCAGTTGTTGCGCCTCACCCCAGAGCGTAAGGTGAGATTAAACGCGAGTTAAAACACCAGTTTGGTTGCTTTCTACTGATGCAACCGGTACCTTTTAGAGCTTTCTCGACCCATTTGGAGTCGCTCTTGGATCTATGGATCACATTGCATTATGGGTAACCCTGTTAATAAACGGCTTCTCACCACCCTGATACCGTTAAATGCGTTGCGGCCTGAAAGCCTCAATGAACTGGCGAACAAAGCAAAAACCGCTAAGTTACGCTCGGGTCAGTTCTTGTTCAAAGCCGGTGATCACGACAAACAGCACATCTATCTGCTTTCAGGCAAGGTGGAGCTGCTCTCGGATCACGACGTGGTCTCCAACGTAAAAGGAGGGACTGATGCGTCCAAACACGCCATCGGCCACACCCAACCGAGAACCCTCTCAGCGCGCGCCAAAAGCGATGTGCATTATCTGCGCATCGACAGCGACCTGCTGGACATTATGCTCACCTGGGATCAAACCGGCAGCTACCAAGTAGAAGAGTTGCAGGCCGACAACCCCACTTGGGTCAACACCACCAGCGCCGATTGGATGACTCAGATCCTGCAAACACGCGCGTTCCATCGCATTCCACCGGCCAATATTCAGGCCATGTTTATGCGCATGGAGTTGATCAGCTATAAATCAGGCGATGTCATCATTCGCCAAGGTGAAAACGGCGACTACTTCTACACCATCACCGACGGTCACTGTTTGGTCACCCGTGCCACCCCATCACAGCCTCGTGGGGTGAAATTAGCTGAGCTGGGACCCGGTGACAGTTTTGGCGAAGAGGCGTTGATCTCCAGCGCCAAACGCAACGCCACCATTACCATGCTCACCGCTGGCACCATGATGCGCCTCTCCAAAGAGGACTTTATGTCGCTGCTCAACGAACCCTTGCTCAATTGGGTAAACTACGCCGATGGGCAAGCAATGGTGCAGCACGAACGTTCCGTCTGGATTGATGTCCGTCTGCCGAGCGAATATCAACACGGCCACATCAAGGGCAGCATCAACATTCCACTGATATTTTTACGCATTAAGATCAAGAACTTAGATAAAACACGCAAATATCTTTTATGTTGCGATACCGAACGGCGCAGTTCAGCCGCCTCGTTTATTTTAAACGAACACGGCTTTGATGTTTATTTGTTGCAAGGAGGCATACCCAGCGTTCCCGCTGCCAATATTGTCACAGGAAAACCGCCTGTAGCAAAAACAAACCCCTCGTAGCTTAAAGCGACCGTAACCTTAAATGAAAACAACACTGTGGCGACAAGATTGGTTTATTATTCTGCTCATATCGCTGGCCGTGCTGCTTTTTTCTGGTGGCGTTTTTTTACAAGACTTGGAGCGCAGTGCCTACGACTGGGGCATTCGCAACGCGGCTAAAACCCCTTCCAAAGAGATCGCCATTATCGCCATTGATAAACGGAGTCTCGAAAACATCGGCCGCTGGCCTTGGCCACGCAGAAAACATGCCGATTTTATTAATCTGCTGAACAGTAAAGCCCAACCCAAACTGATTGCCTACAGCGTGCTTTTTTTAGAGCCACAGACCGACCCTGGGCTGGCACACATCAACGACCTCATTAAACAGTTTGATGACTCTGGTCTGCAAGAATATGCCGACAACAACCGTTCTACCCCAGATCAAAATACAGCGCGCAGTCTCACCAACCTAAGAGCAGAATTGTCACAGGCACAACAGGATTTAGAACAAGACAAACCCTTTGCCCAAGCTTTGAAAGAAGCCAACAATGTTATTCTACCCACGCTGTTTGATATTCGACCTTCCGTCAATAGGTATAACCAAACCCTCTCAAAATCCTTACAACAATACGCATTAAACTACCAAGACAATGACAATGCCATTCAGCGCGGTGACCTGCCTCTCACAGCCTACAATGCCATTCCGCTCCACGAACCCTTTGCTCAAGCCAGTAACGGTATTGGTCACCTCAATATCGAACCTGACCCTGATGGCAGCATTCGCAGTGAACTGCTCGTCATCAACTACAACAGCAAACTCTATCCGTCCATTGCTCTGCAAATTGCTATCAAAGCACTCAATCTTAAACCGCAAGATGTAGATGTACTGCTGGGCGAAGGGATCAGGTTAGGACATGTGCGCCTGAACATTAACTCTGATATGCGTATGTTAATGACCTTTTACAATCAAGATAGATTTTCCATCGACTCCTACTACGATGTGATCAGCGGCAAAATTAATTTGGCAAAATACCGCAATAAAATCATTCTGATCGGCTCCACCTCCTCAGGCTTGGGTGCCAATCAATTAACGCCTATAGACCCTACAATGCCTCCTGTTTATCTGCTCGCCCATGCGGTCTCCAGCATTTTACAACAAGAGTATTACTCCACTCCCTACTGGGGCGCAGCGCTCAAATCAGCACTCATTTTGCTTGTTGCACTCTATTTGATCCTACTCGTACCCCGAGTTAACAGTCGTACCGCGCTTTGGTTGTCGTTCTTTATCGGCGGCGGCTTTATCACAGCGCACTTTTTCTCGATGTTGCAACACGACCTCTGGCTACAGCTGATGGCCCCCCTGTTTCTATTGGTCGTGGGGCACTTAACTCTACTGACCAAACTTTGGTTGAGGGCTGAAAAAGGCATTCTGCGCTCCGATGCCGCCTCTGCCGAGAGCAACCGAATGCTGGGTCTCTCACTGCAAAGCCAAGGACAACTGGATGCCGCCTTCGATAAATTTCGAAAATGCCCTCTAGATTCGTCACTGTTGGAGATCCTCTACAACCTAGCCTTGGATTTCGAACGCAAACGACAATTCAATAAAGCATCGGAACTCTATCGTTACATCAGTGACTTTGACAATGGCTTTCGAGACGTGCAAAGCCGCATCACCCGCAACAAAGCGATGGAAGACACCCTCATTCTGGCCGCTGCCGGTGGCACCAATGCCAGCCTTCTCCTCAACAGCGACAACGGCATCGCCAAACCCAAACTCGGGCGTTATGAGATAGAGCGAGAACTGGGCAAAGGGGCGATGGGCGCAGTCTATTTGGGCAAAGACCCCACCATCAGTCGTACCGTGGCGATCAAAACCTTGGCGCTCTCAAAAGAGTTTGACGGCGATGAATTAATTGCCGTTAAAGAACGTTTTTTCCGTGAAGCAGAGACTGCTGGCCGTCTCAATCACGCCAACATCGTCACCATTTACGATGCCGGTGAAGAACACGATCTGGCCTACATCTCGATGGAATATCTAAAAGGCCACGAGATGTCTCGTTACACCAAACCAGACGCTCTGTTGCCCGTCGCCAAGGTGTTAGAGCTAATGGCTCAAGCCGCCGATGCACTCCACTACGCTCATGACAATCAAGTGGTGCATCGAGACATCAAACCGGCCAATCTGATGTACGAGCCTAAAACCGATACACTGAAAATCACCGACTTTGGCATCGCTCGCATCACCGATTCCAGCAAAACAAAAACCGGCATGGTCTTAGGCACCCCCTCATACATGTCTCCGGAACAACTTTCAGGCAAAAAAGTAGACGGGCGATCAGATCTATTTTCCTTAGGAATCATGCTTTACCAACTCTTAACCGGAAAATTACCCTTTTATGCAGACTCTATGGCCACTTTAATGTATAAAATCGCCAACGAGAAACACCCCGATCCGCTTCTGATACGGCCTGATCTGCCCTCTTGTGTACGCAGAGTGCTGAATAAGACCCTCTACAAAGACGCAGAACAGCGCTATTCCAGCGGCAATGAATTAGCTCGTGACATTCGAGCCTGCATGAAACAGCTGATCATCAATTAACAAAGTGTCAAGATAAGGCAACAACATGATGGATTTAACGGGAAAACTGGAGATTGTGGGCAGAACCGACAAAGGCATGGTTCGCTCCCACAATGAAGACAGTTACGGCAGCGAAATCGGCAGTGGCATCACCGTGCTCGCCGATGGCATGGGCGGCTACAAAGCAGGCGAGGTGGCCAGCGCCCTGGCGGTCAATACCATTATTGGTGACATCGCCAGCCGTCTGTTTGAGCTTGATCACAAAACGATGCGCGAAAACACCGGTTTTCGTGCCGAAAGCATCGCCTGCCGCCTGACCGTTGAAAAAGCCAACGAGGTCATTTATCAAACCTCGCAAAACCAGCCGCAATACAGCGGCATGGGCACCACCTTGGTTATGGCGCTGTTTTACGACAACCGCATCTCCATTGCCCATGTCGGTGATTCTCGTCTCTATCGCTTTCGCGAAAACAGCCTGGAACAGATCACTGTTGACCATACCTTGTTGCAAGAATTGGTAGAACGCGGCTTTTACACCCCAGAGGAAGCGAAAGCCTCTCTTAATAAAAACTTAGTCACTCGTGCTCTGGGCATCGAACCCTTTGTCAAAGTTGACCTTCGAGAAGACATTGTCCTACCAGAGGACATCTATTTGTTGTGTTCTGATGGACTTAACGATATGTTGGAAGACAGTGCGATAAGCTTAACGTTACAAAAATTTAGTGATAACCTTGAAGAGGTTGCTAAGCAACTGATTGATCAAGCCAATGCCAACGGTGGAAAAGACAATGTTTCCGTCATTTTAATCAAGTCTTTGAAGACTTTTCCAGCCAAAAAACGCTGGTACCAAAGACTGTTTTCACGTTCTAACTAGAGACCCTGGTGGATAATGTAAGATGTCCAAGTTAATTCTTAGTCTCGGCGGAGACACCCTCGGCGAGTACCAGCTCAGCAAAGAGCACATCGTCATTGGGCGTAAATCCGGCAATGAAATTCAAATCGACAATCTGTCGGTCAGTGGTGCCCATGCTAAAATCATCACCATCCTCAATGACTCTTTCCTTGAAGATCTCAACAGCACCAACGGCACCTACGTCAATGGCTCACTGATCAAACGTCACGCCCTGCAAGACGGCGACATTATCAGCATTGGCAAACACCAGCTGAAATACGCCAAGCAGGGTCACCCCATGAACGAAACCGATGTTCATGATCGTGCCAAAACCATGCAAGCCGCTGGCATTGCTGAAGTGTTTCCCAATGCAGAAGATGGTGAGACCGCTGGGCGCATCGGCACCCAAGCCTCACCGGACATTTACACCTACGCCGCGCGTTTGCAAGTCGTTAGTGGTAAAAATCGGGGTAAAAAATTACAGCTCACCAAAGCCCTCACCACCGTCGGCAAACCCGGCAAGCAGGTCGCTGCCATCACCCGTCGCCCACACGGCTATTTTATTATCCATGTGGAAGGCGGCAAAGGTGCTAAATACCCTTCCGTCAATGGCCAACTGATCGGCACTCAAGCGCAAGCACTGAGCGACAAAGATGTAATCGAAGTGGCGGGGGTAAAAATGGAGTTTGTCCTCAACACCTAAGAGGAGAAAACGTTGGTGGAAAGATAACGGTCACCCCGATCACAGATGATGGTGACGATCACCGCATTCTCCACCTCCTGATCCAACTGCAATGCAGCGGCCACCGCCCCTCCCGATGAAATACCACAAAAAATACCCTCTCTCTGCGCCAAATCCCGTGTCGTCTGCTCAGCATCTTGCTGACTCACATCCAAGGTACGATCCACTCTTGATTCCTCAAAAATGGTCGGCAAATACGCCTTTGGCCAGCGGCGAATACCTGGAATCTTAGAACCTTCCATCGGCTGCACCCCAACAATTTGAATCGCTTCGTTCTGTTCTTTCAAGTAACGTGAGACCCCCATAATCGTACCCGTGGTCCCCATCGCACTGACAAAATGAGTCACGCGCTGTTCACTGTCAGACCAAATTTCTGGCCCCGTGGTCTGGTAATGCGCCAACGGGTTATCAAAATTAGCAAATTGATCCAACACCTTACCCTGCCCCTCACGCTCCATCTGTTTGGCCAAATCACGCGCGCCCTCCATGCCCTGTTCTTGAGTCACCAAAATGATCTGAGCACCGTAACTGAGCATCGCCGCGCGGCGTTCAACACTCATGTTATCGGGCATAATCAACTTCATCTTGTAACCTTTGATCGCCGCAGCCATCGCTAAGGCAATGCCCGTATTACCACTGGTGGCCTCAATCAGGCAATCTCCCGCTTGAATATCACCACGGGCTTCCGCCTGCTGAATCATGCTCATCACCGGACGATCTTTTACCGAACCGGCAGGGTTATTGCCCTCCAATTTCAATAAAATGGTATTGGAACTGTGACTCAAACGTTGCAGTCGCACTAAAGGCGTATTTCCCACACAGGACTCAATCGTAGCAAACGACATACTTTTTTCTCCTATTCATAAACTTGATTTTTCGATAGACTTGCAATGAATAACTTCAAAACACCAGCACAACAATCACAATACAAAATCACACAATGACCAAAACCGCTCTCCACCTCTTAATCGTCGATGATCACAACATCAACCTTGAACTGTTAAAGCAATTTTTACTGCTGCTCGGCCTGCACGTGGATTGTGCCCAGTCGGGGCAACAAGCCATTGAGAAACAGTCAGTCAACAAGTACGACCTGATTTTTATGGATCTGCACATGCCGATGATGGATGGCCTACAAACCACCCGATTGATCCGTCAATCCAACAGCATCAACTGCAAAACCCCCATTATCGCTCTGACCGCAGACGTGCTGGCCAGCCGTTTAGAAAAAGCTCTAAAGGCCGGTATGGACGACATCATGATCAAACCGGTCATGATGGCAAAACTGCAAGCCATGTTAAAAAAATGGTGTGCCTCAACGGACTTCGAAGCAAAAAAACCAGCTCCCGCTGCCAAAAAAAAACCGATCAGCGAAACAAACCCACTGCCCCTCATCGACCCAGCTCTGGCTCTGCAACAAGCGGCGGGCAATCAAAAACTGGCCAACGAGATGCAAGCCATGTTGCTCGACATGTTGCCAGAACAGCGTCAAGCGCTGAAAGTGGCCATCCAACAACGACACATCCAACAAGTGCATTTTCACGCCCACAAACTGCACGGTGCCAGCAATTACTGTGGTACACCCGCACTGACCCACGCCGCCAATCTAGTGGAAACGCAGATCAACGCCCGTCAGCTGGGCAAACTGGACCATCAAGTGGGCATGTTACTGATCGTCATTGATCAATTGATGGCCGCACTTAAAGCCCCTCAAACAGCACCATCCCAACCACATACTCCTTCTCATCCGAAACAGTGACGTGGCTGCTGGTCACACCCATTTTCACAGCCTGCTGCTGTGCTTTGCCCGCTAGAACCAGTTGAGGTTTCCCCAATTCCGTATGCGTCACACTTAAATCCTGCCAACCAATGCCATTGCGAAACCCCGTACCTAACGCCTTGACCGCCGCCTCTTTAACCGCAAAGCGTTTCGCCAGCAATGGCACAGGATCGGCTACCATCAACGCTGTTTTTTGCTCCATCGGAGTTAAAATACGCTGCACAAAACGTTCGCCGTAACGCTGCCAAAGTCGCTCAATGCGCGCCACCTTAACAAGATCCACCCCCACGCCTAAAATCACCGCTGCCGTGCCGCCCGCATCAACGCCTTCATCTCCGCCACCGCTTCCGGCAAGCCAGTAAACAGCGCTCTGGCCATAATCGCATGACCGATGTTCAACTCATGCAGTGCCGGAATTTCAGCGATTTTCTCAACATTATGATAATGCAAACCGTGTCCCGCATTGACCACCAAACCCTCGGCCACAGCCAGATCCACCCCAGCCACAATGCGCTCAAACAGACGCTGCTGCTCTTCACCAGCCGCATCAGCATAATGCCCCGTATGGATTTCAATCACCGGTGCAGCGCAACGCACAGAGGCTTCGATCTGCGCCGGATCCGCATCAATAAAGAGTGAAACACGCACCCCAACAGCGGCCAAACGCACACACGCCTCTGTAATCGCCGCTTCATGCGCCACCACATCCAAACCACCCTCAGTGGTCAGCTCTTCGCGTTTTTCTGGCACCAAACAGCAATCTTGCGGACGAATTTTTTCTGCAAAGACCAACATTGACTCGGTCACCGCCATCTCCAGATTCAATTTGGTGTGCATGGTCTGCTGCACCAGCAACACATCACGCTCTTGAATGTGGCGGCGATCCTCACGCAAATGCATCGTAATGCTGTCCGCTCCCGCCTGCTCAGAGAGCTGGGCAGCAAAAACAGGATCAGGATAGACCGTGCCTCTGGCTTGACGCAAAGTGGCAATATGGTCGATGTTCACACCAAGAAAAATCTGTTTACTCACACGCTGTTCCTATAAATTTCGGGTTACATTGGCCTTGGCCAAAATCATGGAAAGATTGCCGGTTGAATTACCTTCACACGGACGGCATCATCCCACAGCAATTAACAATAAAACAGCGCCGATCCCATTTAAACGCCACTCAAATCTGGCTAAAGTGAATTATGTTAGTCTGATCTCGCTTTAGTCGTAGAAGAGCACACTATTTATGCCCGCACCGTCATCAGGGAGTCAAGAGTGATCCGTCAACAGAGCGCTCGACTGCTGTTCAGTTTATTGATTGTTCTGGTTTTTCTGCTGCACACCGCAAACGTGTTTCCCATTTCGTTTTTGCAAAAACTGGAAAACGTCTCCTACGACGTGCGCCTCAACACCACCTTGCCCAAAATCCAAGACAGACGCATTGTCATTCTCGACATCGACGAAAAAAGTTTGGCCGCCCTCGGTCGCTGGCCTTGGTCGCGTAATCGTATGGCAACTCTGGTGGACAATCTCTTCGACAAATATCAAATCAAAGTACTCGGTTTCGATATTTTGTTTGCCGAGCAAGATACCAGCTCCGGCCTGCCTCTGTTGCAACGGCTGGCTCGCGAACAACTGCGCGACAACCCTGCTTTTTTACAACAGCTGGAACAACTGCAACCCCAGCTTGAATACGACCAACTGTTCGCCACAAGTTTGCAAGGGCGCAAGGTACTGCTGAGCTATTATTTTAAGGGCAAAAACAACGTCGATGGCCACCGCCGCATCGGCCAACTGCCAACGGCCATCAGCGAAATACCGCCCCTATGGCGCGGTCGCCTGCTGTTTAAAGAGCCTGTTGGTTACAGCGCCAATCTAGCTCAACTGCAAAGTGCCGCCTTAGGCGGCGGCTTTTTTGACAACCCACTGGTGGACATCGACGGCATTTTTCGGCGGGTACCGCTGTTGCAACTGTTTGAAAACCATCTTTACGAATCCCTCGCCCTCGCCGTTGCCCGAGCGGCACTGAACGAAAACAAAGTTCAAATTGTGGTCGCCTCCAATAAAGACAAACAGGGCGGCTACTCTGCTCTGGAAGCGATCAAGCTCGGCAATTACACCATTCCAGTGGACGCGGAAGCGGCGGTTTTAATCCCCTATCGCGGCCCACAAAACAGCTTTCCGTATATCTCCATCATTGACCTGTTTAATGATCAGGTCGATGAAAAATTGCTTAAAGATGCCATCGTACTGGTGGGCACCACCGCACCTGGATTACTGGATCTGCGCTCCACACCGGTACAAAACGTCTATCCTGGAGTGGAGATTCACGCCAACATCATCTCCGGCATTTTAAATCAGAACATCAAACACCAACCGGCCTACACGCTGGGTTACACCTTCCTACTCTTGGTTCTGATCGGCCTCATTATGAGCACTCTGCTGCCCAGAATTTCCCCGCTACACACCTCCCTACTAACCCTTGCAATGGCCGCCACCATCACCACTATGAGCTTTTACGCTTGGAACCGTTGGAACCTAGTTTTGCCGATGGCCACCCCACTGCTGTTGACCCTAAGCCTTTTTATTCTGCACATGTCCTACGGCTTTTTTGTTGAATCGCGTAGCAAACGTCAGCTGGCACGTCTGTTTGGCCAATACATTCCTCCCGAATTGGTAAACGAGATGGATCAACATCTTGATGACGAGGTCATTTCACTGGAAGGTCAAAGTCGTGAAATGAGCGTTTTATTCACCGACGTGCGCGGTTTCACCCCCATTTCAGAAGGGCTTGAACCCAAAGAACTGAGCCAATTAATGAACGCCTTTCTTACCCCCATGACCCGCACCATTCACAAACATCGTGGCACCATCGACAAATACATGGGCGATGCCATTATGGCCTTTTGGGGTGCGCCCCTCAAAGACGAACAACACGCCGAACATGCGCTGAACTCCGCCATGGAGATGATAGAAACCCTAGAAGAGATGCAAGCAGACTTTCAAGCCAAAGGCTGGCCAGAGATCAAAATCGGCGTCGGTCTCAATACCGGTCCCATGAGCGTTGGCAATATGGGCTCGGAATTTCGCATGGCCTACACGGTTCTTGGCGATGCGGTCAATTTAAGCTCACGACTGGAAGGATTAACCAAGGTCTACGGTGTCAACATCATTGTCAGCGACACCACCCGTCACTCGGTACACGGCTACCTCTACCGAAAACTGGATCATGTGCGAGTCAAAGGCAAACAACAGCCCGTGGCGATCTACGAACCACTGGGGCGCAAAGAACAGGTGCGCCCTTCGATAAAAAGTGAACTCTCTCGTTATCACAAAGCCCTGCGGCTCTATCAACGCCAACAGTGGGATCTGGCCGAACGTGAATTTTTTGCCCTCACCCAGCAAAACTCAGCGTGTTACGTCTATCAACTCTATCTTGACCGTGTGATCTATTTCAAAACCCGCCCTCCAGAGCCGGATTGGGATGGGGTGTTTACCCACCACCACAAATAACCTCACCACGTACTTTTTAACAGCGTTAATTTGACCCGCAAACGACGCAGCTGCTGCGCATCGGCACTGTCTGCCCATAAAACTAGAGAGCACCGTTTGCCATTTTCGCCAACAAAAGACAACAACAGCAACGCTCCCAACATGACACCGCCACTCAACTGCACGGATTGACGTAGCCCCTTTTTATCCGTCAAAGCCCACTGCCGTTCATGCAGACAAGAAAGCGAGCGATAACCCGCCAATGACCGCCAAGAAAAAAACAGACTGACCCACAATAATAAGCCGATCCCAAACAGCCAAAGAGGCTCAAGCACAAACACAAGCGCCAAAAAGGCGCTCAGATGCAACAACAATAAAAACAGAGAAAGACCATAGGAAGGCGAGAGATCCAGACAAAGAGGCTCTGCTGTTTGCATTAACTTAAACCGTCACGCACACAACGCACAAACGCCACCGTACCTGACCACGGCAACAGAGCCCCCACCGAAGATTGCTCATAAGGAACCGTCAAAACACCATAATAAGCGCCATCCAGCGCCACCGAAATCGTCGCCGGACACCAGCTGGGAGCCGAATAATCGAACTGAATGCCCTCATCTGCGTTCACTTTTCTAACGATCTGACTCAGCTCAGCTGGGCGCGGCAAACGCCAATCGGAATAACCGGCGGAAACCAAATTATCGCAATACACTGGGGCATTATGAAAATCACCAATGTTCTTATTCCAACTGGAAATCGATGCATCGGCGTTATCCAACCAAGTCAAATTACTGCCACTGTCCTCAATAACACCGCGATTAAAATCCGCCACCAACTCCGCCGAGACATTCAAACCACGAGGGTAAAAGGGTGCCGGTGTTCCCGCCATCACCGGCACACGTTGAGTCAAGCGGTAATCCCAGTTGGCATTAGCATCAAACGCGTTCAGCACCACCACCGCCGCAAAACGATAACGATGCCCATTGATACTAAACGACCCCTTCGCCACTCCCAATCCCATCACACCCTCCTCGCCTTGCAGAGCCGTGTTGTCGTTATAACCGGTATAAAGGATAAAGTGGCGATGCTGCCAACCTTCACCAGCGTCATTATAGAGCCAGTTAAACAGAGACCGCTCCACCAACATCTCTGGCAAAACCGAATCACTGGCAAAATAAGCCAAGTTTTCGCCAAAATGAATCTTCTCACGTCCGCGTTTAATCTCGTCATTTCTGTCCATACGCAACCAAGGCGTCTGGCCATCGGCACTGTGTCCCTGCTGATCCCTACTCTGTAAAAACTCGGCATACTGTTGCGACACCTGATTCAAACGTGAATCAAATCCAGCCAAAACCGCTTGACCGCGATCCAGGCGTTCACTGTTGATTAAATACAACATTTTCTCAACGGGCGTGTATGAATCCCACACACTTTGTGCAGGCAACTGCATGTCTTTAATAACCGAACTGTCTTTACGACGCGCTTTATTAAAGGCATTGGCAATCTCCAGAACCGAACGGCTCTTGGCTTGCCAAGGCACATCATTTTTAGGGTCGTCAGGATAAAGGCATTGACAACGTTGAGCGTAATCCGAGCTGCTCTGTTCAGCGCTAAGCAGTGGATTATAAGAGACTTCTAAACCCTCACAGGCCAGAACCAACAGTGCTGAGCCAACAATAAAAACCACGCGACTTATTTTTGAAATCATGACAAACGTTCCCAACGTTGCCACATCCTTGTGTGAATAGTAACCCTAAATGGCAGCTTAACGCTGCTCTAATGAACGGCAGCTTAACGCTGCTCTAATAGAATCTATGCTAAATGAAACAGAGCACTAAGAATGCCAACCCCATCCCACTTTTGCCAAAACACAACAACAACGTACCATAAAGACAACCAATTACCAATAAATAACAACAACAGTTGCTAAAAAGATACAACACACGATCTTTAAACCGAATTTAGCACTAAAATCCCTACTGACAGAGTCAGGAATATTCACTAAACTCCAGTTTTCTCTAACAAAAATAGCCACACACCTTATGAAGACTCACACCCACACTGACTGGTACGACTTTCTAACTGATCTGGGCGCTGTTGTAACAGACGATCACGTTCAACACTACGGCTCTGCGACCGACGAGCAACAGGCCGCACTTAACGGCGCGGTGCTCTGCGATCTCAGCCATGAAGCGGTTATTTGTGCCAGCGGCGAAGAGGCCGAAACCTTTTTACAAGGCCAACTCAGCAACGACACCCGCTTGATTGATGCACAGCACAGTCAACTGAGCGCCTACTCCACCCCCAAAGGTCGCATGTTGGCACTGCTGCGCCTCTTTCGGCACACTGACAGCCTTCATCTGCGTCTGCCTCACTCATTGTTGGAGAGCACCCTCAAACGCCTGCGCATGTTTGTTATGAGATCCAAAGTCACATTGGAAGACCACAGCACGCAGTTGATTCGTTTTGGCCTCAGCGGCGCGCAAACAGAAGCGTGGTTAAACACGCACTTGGGGTCGGTGGCCAAAAACAATGATGACGTAGTGACAAGCAACGGCATCACTCAGATTCGAGTTGCCGGAGCCGTACCGCGCTTTGAACTCTACGGCGAGCCAGAGGCGATGATCGCCCTCTGGAAAAAACTGCAACAACACGGTGCCCTGCCCGCAGGCGCAGACGTTTGGGCGCTGCTGGAAATTCAAGCGGGCATTCCCAGCATTCACCCCGCAACCCAAGAAGCCTTTGTGGCGCAAATGACCAACCTGCAATTTCTCAACGGCATCAGCTTTAAAAAAGGCTGTTACACCGGCCAAGAAATCATTGCGCGGATGCAATATTTAGGTAAAGTCAAACGCCGCATGTACCGCATTCATATGGATACCGACAGCGCCAAAGCGGGCGACGGACTGTTCAGCCCGACAGAAAAATCAGCGCAAGGCACCGGTAAAATCGTTGATGCGCGACCTCACCCCGACGGCGGTATGCACGCCTTAGCGGTCATTGCCATCGCCAGCGCAGAAAACCAGAGCGTGCATCTGCACAGTATTGAAGGCCCCAAAGTAACTATTTTAGATCTGCCTTACTCACTGGAGGAACAGTGAGATAAAGCGTTACAGTTCTCTTTTGAGTTGAGGTGAAGGTGATGGAAAACAGCGCAGCAACAGAGATCAATTCCGTCTTACATTTTTGGTTTGGTAAGCTGGAAAAACCAGCAGACTACCATCCGGCTAAAATGGACATGTGGTTTAAAAGCGGTGCCGAGTACGACCATGAAATCAGCACTCGCTTTGGCCAACTGCACGCCGCCGCTGTTGCCGGTGAATTGAATCACTGGTGCGACCACGCTCAAGGCAGATTGGCGCTGATCATCCTGCTCGATCAATTTTCACGACACATTTATCGAGGCAGCTCACAAGCCTTTAGCCAAGACCACAATGCACAAGAATGGGTGATTACGGGTTTGGAAAAACAACATGACTTAGAGTTGCGTTTTATCGAACGCAGCTTTTTTTATCTGCCACTGGAACACGCCGAGAACATCACCCTGCAAAATCTCGCCGTGGAACGCTACGCCCATTTGCTGGAAGCGGTACCTGAACCCCTCAAAGAATATTATCAAGGCACCTTGGAGTACGCCGAAGCACATCATAAAGTGATTGAACTGTTTGGCCGCTTTCCAGAACTGAATCAAATCCTAAATCGCCCCAGCTACCCTGAAGAGGAGCAGTTCCTGCACAACCACAAATACCACTTTTTATGAAATGCTCACCACCCGATCCAAACGCTGACGCACCCGATTTCGACCGGCTTTTTTAGCCAATACCAGCGCGTCACTGGCCAACTGAATCATGGCATCCACACTGGAACCTTGCGGGTAACGACAGATCCCCACCCCGACGCTGACGGTCATCTCTAGCTCAAACCCAATTTTAGGGCAGACCACTTGCTCCGCCACACAGCGACGAAAACGATCACCCAGTGCCAACATCTCTCGATCATTGCCCGCCGACAGCACCACCAAAAACTTACCGCCCGAATAACACCCCACACTGTCCTCTTTGCGACAGACTTTCAACAACCGCTGAGCCACGGTTTTCAAAACCTCATCGCCCATCTGATGACCGTAATAATCATTAACCCGTTTTAGGTCATCCACATCCACCATCACCACCGCAAAACTGCGCTGCTCACGAACGGTGCGCGCCAACTCTTTGGCCAACAGCTCCTGAATGCTGCCTCGACACCACAAACCGGTCAAAGCATCGCGGGTGGACTGTCGCTGCAAACGCACATCCGTCTCACGCAACTGACGCTGCAACTCTGCAATACGCAGCTGAATGGGCTTGATCAACAACAACAGTGGCTCTAACTCTTCAGCAGCCAAACCCGACTTCTGCAATAGCAATTGCAACTGTCGGGTCAGATCAAGCAACACCCCTTGATTTTCATCAACACACTCAGTCGCCAACATCGACTCCAGACCATCCACTTCGGCATTCTCCCAAATCAGCACAACAAGGGATTCAAAGGAGCAAACATTACGCCAGTTAAATCAGTGCATGAACCATAAAAAAACTAATAGACCCATAGGTTAATTCAAACGGACTCTGAAAGAAAAAACGGGTATATTTCCCCCTGACTAAAATTCTCACCCACTTAAGGTAAATCACCATGAGACTGATTCTGTTAGGCGCACCAGGCGCTGGTAAAGGCACCGTTGCCAAGCTGTTGACCGCCGTTGACGGTTCCGTACAAATTTCCACAGGCGACATCCTGCGTGCCGCAGTGAAAGCCGGTACCGAACTGGGTAAAAAAGCCGAAGCAGCCATGAAAGCCGGTGAACTGGTCTCTGATGATCTGATCATGGGCATTATGGGTGAGCGCCTGCTGGAAGACGATTGCAAAGCGGGCTTCTTACTCGACGGCTTCCCTCGCACCATTCCCCAAGCGGAAGCACTAAAAGTGTTGCTGACCAAACTGAACATCGAACTTGATGCAGCGGTCAACCTTGACGTGCCTCGTGACGTGATTTTGGATCGCCTCACCACCCGTCGTACCTGTGTTGATTGCGGCGCGATCTACAACGTCAAATCCAGCCCTTGCAAAGTCGAAGGTGTGTGTGACGTAGAGGGATGTGGCGGTAGCGTAGTACAACGTGACGATGAGACCGAAGAAGCGATTTCCAAACGCCTCGACGTTTTCAACGAACAGACCGCACCTCTGGTGGGTTTCTACAAAGGCGAAGACATGCTGCTCGACATCAACGCCACCTCCAGTGATGCCGTTGTTGATGCGATCAAAACCAAAGTGGGCATCTAAACTCTTCTGCTCGCAGTTGATTGATGCAAAAAAAGGCGGCCAAATTGGCCGCCTTTTTTATTGCCCTCTCAATCAAAAATCAACTGTGAAATTTCTTTCCTTCCGGCAAAAAGTTATCCGCCAAGGTGCTGTAAATCGGCGTGTGACAGATCATTTTAGAGAATGCGGTACCAATAAATGCCGCCACCATCAACGGCAAAATCAACTCATGTTTGTCGGTCATCTCCATCACAATCACAAACGCGGTAATCGGCGCTTGCACCACCCCAGAAAAATAAGCCACCATGCCAAACAGAACCAAAGCTCCGTGTGGATACATGCTCAACCAATCGGCAATCAGAGCCCCCACACCCGCTCCGGTGGCCAACGACGGCGCAAAAATGCCACCAGGAATGCCACTGAGATAAGAGATCACTGTAGCCAAAAATTTCATCAAGGCAAATTCAGCTCCCAAAGAGTCATCATTGGTGACCAGATGAGTCGCCTCCAAATAACCTGTTCCATAGGTCAAATGACCTGAAAAATAGCCCACAACCGCAATCCCTAAACCGCACACCCCCGCCACCAAATAGGGTTTTTTAAGGCGAATGGGGGCCACCCAGCGATTGCCTCGAATCAACAACAGACTGAACAAGCCACCTAAAATACCGCCAATCACACCACAAATCAGCACCGGCACAATCGCCTCTTGCAGCTCAATCAACGCCGATGTTTGGCCAAAATAGGTATAATTTCCCTGAATGCCCAGCGCCATAATGGAAGCCGCCATCACCCCCGTCAGCATCAGCGCACGGGTGTGAACCTCAAAGGAGCGACTCAGCTCCTCAATGGCAAAGACAATGCCCGCCAACGGGGTGTTAAACGCCGCCGAAACCCCCGCTGCGCCACCAGTCAAAATCAAGACCCGATCTATGTCGTAACGGCGCATGGAGATCCAACCCCGCAAGGAGTACATTACCGCCGCCCCCACATGCACCGTCGGCCCTTCACGACCAATAGAGGCCCCGCTCAAGAGCCCCAAAATACAGAGAAAGATCTTACCAAATGCGATCCTCAACGACAGCAACGCTCCGCGCTGCTCCGCGTGTTCCAGAGAAGCCATCACCTGTGGAATACCGCTGCCTTCGGAACCAGGAAAATACTTACGGGTCAGCCACAACACCAAAATCAGCCCCAGAGGCGAGACCACAAAGGGCATCCAAGAGTAATGTTCCACACCGGTTAAAAACAGCTCATTCGCCCACTCGCTGCTCCACGCCATAAACACCGCCAGCAGCCCCACCACCGTGCCGCCAAAGGCAAAGGTAAAATGAGCACGCCAATCCTTATGCTTGCGTAACCAACGGCCACAACGCTTTATCGGTTGCAACATAGACGTTACTCCTGAGCCAGCCAAGCGGGCAGCACTCGTACCCATTTTTGCTTTTCAGCCACACAGCTGCCGCTCAAGACAAACCCTTGCAACACCCTGTTTTGGTCCCAATAAAGGGCACGTTGGCCATCCGGCAACGTCTCTAACTCCAACACGCATTTCTCAACCTGAGGCGGCGAAACCACCAGCGGCACACTTTTGGTTTTCACTGCCACCGGCATTGCCGGATAAACCACCTCTGTGGAAGTGCCAGCCAAAGTGTTGGCCAAGACTTGAGCTGATTTCATTAAGGGCAGCACAAAAGGCAGATGCAAACCGTCCACCTGAGCACAATCTCCCAAAGCATAAACAGAGTCCTGGCTGCTGCACAGCAGTCGATCCACACAGATGGCACGCTCGGTCTGCAAACCGGCCTGTTCTGCCAACGTCGTATTGGCGCGCAAACCCAGCGCAGAAAGAATGAGATCCACTTGTAAAGAAGTACCGTCCGCCAACCGCACCGCATAACCTTGAGCGGCTCTATTAATGCTCGTCACCTGATTGGATAATCGCCAGACAACACCGACCTGTGCCAATTTTTGTTGCAGATGCGTTGCAATGGCCGCAGGCAAAAGACGCTTCAATGGCCTTTCAGCTCGACCGACCAACGTCACTTGTTTGCCACCCAACGCCAAATCATTGGCAAACTCACAACCCACCAAACCACTGCCAATCACCAGCACCGATTTTGCGGTCTGTAAACGCACAAAAAAGCGCTGATAATCATCCAAATTATTGACCTGTAACACCTCGCCAACGGCATCACCGGCACACTCCAATTTCAGCGGCGAAGCCCCCAAGGCCAGCACCAGCTTGTCATAAACCACCTCCTGACCATCCAACAACAACTGCCGTCGATGAAGATCAATGGCGCGCACAGAGGTTTCAGTCAACACGGTCGCATTGAGCTTTTCCGCCATCTGCACTGCCGATGCCATGCCCAAAGCGTGTTTATCTTTGCCTGCACTGAAGGCATTGGAGAGCATCGGTTTTGAGTAAGACTCACCCCCATCGGCGGTGATCATCAACAGCGGCTGGTCGGAGTTTAATTTACGAAACTCCCGTGCCACGGTGTAACCCGCCAAACCGCTACCCACAATCACCAGGGGTTTTGTCACTCGTTAAAACTCCATCATCTCAAAATCAGACTTGGAAACACCGCAATCGGGACACTGCCAATCTTCAGGAATGTCATCCCAACGGGTACCGGCTGGAATACCTTCACTGGGCAACCCCTGCTCTTCATCGTAAACAAAACCGCATACGGCACAGATGTACTGTTTCATTGTCATCTCCTTTATCAAAAAAAAGACCTTACACAATTTATTCCCTTCCACCAAGCACAAAAAGCCCAAGAACGCCTTTAAATCGGCACTCTTGGGCTTTTTGTGATGCAAACCTCGCTTTGAGCGTTAACGCTTATCGAGGCTAAACGCTCCCGCACCGTGAACCACCACCAGCAACAACCCTCCTGTAATAGAAAGGTTTTTCATAAACATAATCATTTGCATTTTATCTGCAAAATCGTTGTGAAACAGAGCTGCTGCCACCAAGGTAAAAATCGCCAGAGCCCCAGCCATACATTTGGTTTGCCAACCGACAATAACGGCCAAACCCGCACCCGCTTCCAACAAAATCACAAAAGGCAGTAGCATCCCTGGTACACCCACCGAATCCATATACGCCTGTGTAGCAGCGTAATCAGCAATCTTACCCAAACCAGCCAGTAAAAAAATATGCCCCAAAAACAGACGTGCGACCAACTGTGTTACTTTTTCCATCTTCAATCCCCTTACTTAAAACTCAGCATTCAATAAAAACAGACTAGCGCGTTTTTATCCACGCGCGCTGACGAACAAAATTATTCTCTTGAAAATCCAATAGCGCTTGATCAATCTCTTCACGGTTGTTCATCACAAACGGACCGTATTGCACCACCGGTTCATTAATCGCCTGACCTGACACCAAAATAAACCTCGCCCCCTCTTCTGAGGCAATCAACTCAATGGATTCCTCATCGGAATCCAACACCGCCAAGGTATTCAAACCCAAATAACGGTCATCCAGACGCGCCTCACCCTCAAACAGGTAAACCAACTGCTGACGTTGATCGGACAGAGAAATTTGAAAATGCTGTCCTGCTTTGAGTTGCAGGTCGAAATAACGCACCTGAGTAATCTCATCCACAATCGGTGCATCTTGACCGGCAAACGAGCCGATCAACACCTTAAGCCGGTAGGCATCGGTTTCAATCAGCGGAAAAGAAGAGGCTGCGTATTCTTGATACTCAGGCTGCTCCATTTTGTGCCGTGCAGGCAAGTTAATCCAAAGTTGAAAACCACGCATCAAACCCTCTTTCTGCTGCGGCATCTCCGAATGAATTACACCGCTGCCCGCTTTCATCCACTGCGCATCGCCAGAGGAAATTTTGCCCCGATTGCCCATACTGTCTTCATGCTGCATCTGACCATCAATCATGTAAGTAAAGGTGACAAAACCTCGATGCGGATGAGAAGGGAAACCGGCCAGATATTCATCGGGTTTATCGCTGCTAAAATAGTCCAACATCATAAACGGGTCTCGGTTACGCAGTGCTGGAATACCGATGCTGCGATAGACCTTCACCCCTGAACCCTCCTGCACTTCCATCGCGGGAAGCAAACGTATTCGATCCGCTGTTGCCATTGGCTTCGCTCCTCAATCTGTGAAACAGAATCAAACCGACTCTGGATAGGGAGCAGTATCACTGTTGCAAAAAAGAAGATAAACAGCGAATATAAAAACTGTTTGTTCTCAAAATAGCAACAATTGGTCAGATTATGAACCGTTTCGAAAATATGGAACACTTCGTCAAAGTGGTGGAAACAGGCAGCATCACCGCCGCTGCCGAGCGACTGGAGGTAGCAAAATCAGCCGTCAGCCGTCGCCTAAAAGAGTTAGAAACCCATTTGGGCGCAGAGCTGTTTCATCGCACCACCCGCCGCATGACCCTCACCGACACAGGGCGTACCTTTTATCACCAATCGGTACACATTCTGGAACAACTGCTGGAAGCAGAACAGAGCACCACCCAAGCCCACGGCATTTTAGAGGGTCGGCTAAAGATCGCCCTGCCCTCCAGTTTTGGCCTGCTGCACATGGGCACTGCAATTGATGATTTTTTAAAGCTGCATCCGCAGATTACGTTTGAATTGGATTTTAACGACCGAGAAGTCAATCTGGTGCATGAAGGTTTTGATCTGGCGCTGCGCATCGCCAACCTACCCGACTCCAGTTTGATCGCACGCCGCTTAGCCAACATCAAACTGCACATCTGTGCCACTCCGACCTACCTCAAAAAAAGAGGCACACCCCATACCTTGGCGGATCTGGCACAGCATCAGTGCCTGCTCTACAGTTTGATGCGCGACGGCGATGTCTGGCAATTTGATGATCAAGAAGGCAACACCGAACGAGTCAAACTGAACGCGGCGATGCGCGCCAACAGCGGTGATTTTCTCAAAGAAGCGGCACTGGCAGACAGAGGCGTTGTTTTTCTGCCTACCTTTATGACCTATACAGAAATTCAAGCAGGCCGCTTAGTGCCTCTGCTAACCCACTACAAACCGTTTCGCTTATCCGCCTACGCCCTCTACCCACAAACCCATCATCTCTCAAAACGGGTGCGTGCTTTTGTGGACTTTTTGGCCAAACGCTTTGCGGGGATCCCTTATTGGGATCAATAAACACGTTACCCTAGACCTTCTCCAAAGATCGTCGTATCGTTCCCGCTTTCAATTTCCAGCTCATCAAGGCTCATTACATTATGAAACAGGTGGATCAACTGCTGCACGCACGTTGGATTGTCACAGTCAATAAAAACAACGAGCTGTTGCAACAGCACACTCTGGTCGTTGATCAAGGCAAGATCATCGACATTCTGCCCACCGAGTTGGCCAAACAGAGCTACCACGCCACACAGGTTGACGATCTGGGCGAGCAACTGCTGATGCCCGGCTTGATCAACGCCCACACCCATCTGGCGATGAATCTGTTGCGCGGTTTTGCCGACGATCTGCCCTTGATGGAGTGGTTGGAACAACAGATCTGGCCTGCCGAAGGGCGCTGGGTCGATGAACAGTTTGTCGCCGACGGCAGCGAACTGGCGATGGCAGAGCTGATCCGCAGCGGCACCTCCTGTTTTAACGACATGTATTTTTTCCCCGAAATCACCGCTCAGGTCGCGCAGCAAGTCGGGCTGCGTGCCAGCATTGGCCTGATGATGATCGACTTCCCCACCGCGTGGGGCAGCGGCCCTGAGGAGTATCTGCAAAAAGGCCTCGCCCTCCAGCAGCAGTACCAAGATCACCCGCTGATCCGCACCGCTTTTGCCCCTCATGCCACCTACACCGTCTCCGATGAACCTCTGTTGCAGCTCAAACAGGCGGCGCAACAACACAACAGCGCCATCCACATTCATCTGCACGAAACCGCCGCTGAAATCGCCCTACACCAAAAACAGCACGGCTGCCGTCCACTGGCACGGTTGGATAAGCTGGGGATGCTGAACGCCAACCTGCAAGCGGTTCACATGACCCAACTCAGCGACGAGGAGATTCAGCAACTGGCCGACAACGGGGTGCAGGTGATTCACTGCCCTGAATCCAACCTCAAATTGGCCAGCGGTTTTGCCCCCATCGCCAAGCTGCTGGCAGCCGGAGTCAATGTGGCGCTGGGTACAGACGGAGCCGCATCCAATAACGATCTGGATCTGTTTGCTGAGATGCGCACCGCTGCGCTGTTGGCCAAAGGCGTGGCGGGCGATGCCAGCGTCGTGCCGACCACCACCGCTCTGCGCATGGCCACCATCAACGGCGCTGAGGCTTTGGGTATTGCCGATCAGACCGGTTCACTGGAAGTTGGCAAAGCCGCCGATGTGATCGCCATTGACCTCAATACCATCGAGACTCAACCGCTCTACGATCCTGTTTCACAGCTGGTTTATGCCAGCAGCAGAAATCAGATCACCCACCTCTGGGTAGCCGGTAAACAGCTGCTCAAAGAGCGTCAATTGACCACTCTGGATGAGACGGAGATCATCAGAAAAGCGCAACTTTGGCAGAAGAAAATTGGCGGTCAATGATTTAAAGGGGGTTTGTTGGGGTGGTTACTCCCTGAACAATGAGTTTACTGATTCAACTCACCTGACAACGACACAAACGGTGTTTAGATCGTTATGCCGCTATTTCATGATCAACATCCCAACCAGGAAAGACTAAAACTGCTGGGTGACATTTTAATGCTCTGGCCAATACTTTCGCTCTTTCCACGCCTAGTTTTATTTTATCGTGCTCGATGGCTGAAAGCGTTGATTGCGGTATGCCCGTTATTGAAGATAAATCGTTTTGACTTAACTCCTGTAGCTCACGGATAATTTTTACAGACTCGCCAATAGAAACATCTGTTCTTTTTTTTGCTTCTTTATAGTCTGTCATGTTATTTCCTCTGGTAGTCATGTGCTGTGACCTTGATTACGTTTACAAACAGTTGATCATTTTCAATTTTGTAGATAATGCGATATTGAATATTCAGGCGTGAAGATCGATAGCCTTTCCATTCACCGCGCAATGCTTCATCTTTAAAACCCTTAATCTGTTTAAGACCTGAAGGGCCTGATATTATTACGATATCTTTCCATTTCTCATATCGTTTAAGGATGTCGATAGGTAACGATCTTAGTCCTTTCAATGCACTTTTGTGCTCATATATTTTCCACATACTAAATAGTAGCATATATACCATATATGGTATGTCAAATTTTATTACGTTAGTGTCGCCCTACGAAGTCCATTCCATTTTTTTAAGAAAAAGACAAGCGATTCGCGCTAGGATGGGAACCACATCACCTGTCCCACCTTCAAGGACGATTCCATGCAACAGGCATCCGCAGACAACCACTACCGACAACAACTCACCCTGTTACAGCAAAACTATCAAAAACAACTGCCCGAACAACTGACTCAACTGGAATCCGCTTGGCAAGCCTTTCGCCTGAATAACTTCGACCAACAAGCAAAACATCATTTAGAACAAACCCTTAGAAAACTCACCCCCTCCAATCTTGCTCACCTTTTGCCCGACATCAACCTCAGCATCAGCCAGCTACAAACGCTGTTTCACGACTTTCTACAAGGTAAAAAGAACGACAGCAACCAAAAAAAAATTCAACTGATTCTAAACACACTGCGACATCAGGTTGAACAGCAACACCCACTGGAAAAAAGCCCTCCAGCCAAAACCCACATTCCCCACAACCCCACCACCCTGCTGCTGGCACTCGATCCCCTCAGCGAAGCGGCACTCTGGGAACCGCTGCAACAGCAGGGCTATCGACTCAAACGAATGCAGCACGACACCCCCTTATTGGAGCAGATCGAACAGCAGAACATCGACCTGCTGTTGCTCAACGTTGACCTCCACCACGATCGCCTACCTGCACCGCATAATTTACAAAAACTCTTGCCCCAATTGCCGGTTAAAACCCTGCTGATCTCCGACGACGACAGCATGAAAAACCGTTTGTCAGCGGTTAAAGCGGGCGGTTCGGCTTTTTTTGCCACCCCCATCGAAGTGCCCACGCTGCTGGATAAAATAGCCTCGCTCTGCGGCAGCAACAGCACCCACCCCTACCGTGTAATGATCATTGAGGATGCCATCGAACAAGTGCAGTTCTATACCAGCCTGTTAAAAGCCTACGATTTTGACGTGACCGTCTGCACAAAACCCTTGGAGATCAATCGCTATCTGGCCAAATACGACCCAGAGTTGATTCTAATGGACCTCTATATGCCCGACGTTAACGGCTACGAATTGGCGCAGACCCTTCGACAACAAGACGCACTCTTCAGTCTGCCGATTGTATTCCTCTCCAGTGAACACGACCCACAATTACAGCTGCAAGCGTTGCAGTCCGGTGGCGATGATTTTCTCAGCAAGCCCGTTCACCCGCGCCAGCTCTGCCTCACGCTGGCAGGGCACATTGAACGCTACCGGAAAATGTGCCGTCACAGCGAAATTGACTCCATGACAGGGCTATTAAAACGGGATAAATTTCAGCAACGTCTGGAAAGTGAACTGCTCAGAGCCTATCGCTACACACAGTCGGTTTCACTGCTGCTGATTGATACGGATCATTTTAGAGAGATTAATCGAATTTACGGCTTCAGCATCGGTGATCAGGTCATAAAAACCCTCGCCAATTTACTCCGACAACGGCTACGCTCCACAGACATCATCGCCCGCTACAGCGGCGAAAAATTTGCCGTTATTCTGCCCGAAACAGATAAGCAGAGCGCCGAACAGTTAAGCAACCACCTGCGCGACAGTTTTGCCACCACCCCTTTTCAAGGTCAGCAACAGAGCTTTTTCACCAGCTTCAGTGCAGGGGTCAGCGATAATCACGGCAACCACTCTTACCAACAACTGCTGGAGAGCGCCGAAGAAGCGCTGAATAAAGCCAAGCAGAGTGGGCGAAATCGGGTTGCTATGCAGTAAAGGAGTTGCGGGTACCACAAAAACAGCCTTAATCTGCACTGACGGATCAATCCAGTGGGCTTTATTGAGCGCTCAGCAACCCTGTATACTCCCCACTTTTTGACCAATCCCAAAATCGCGGAGTTTTTGTATGAGCTTGGAACTTTCATCCCTCAGTGCCGTTTCCCCTATTGACGGTCGTTACGGCAGTAAAACCGCAGATCTGCGGGAAATTTTCAGTGAATATGGCCTGATCCGCTATCGGGTGCGGGTCGAAGTGCGCTGGCTGCTGGCATTGGCCGATGATGTCGCCATCACCGAAGTGCCTCCCCTAAGCGACTCTGCACGGAAATTCTGGACAAGCATCGACAGCAACTTTAGCTTGAATGATGCCGAACGGGTCAAAACCATCGAGGCCACCACCAACCACGACGTTAAAGCGGTGGAGTACTTCCTTAAAGAGAAGATCAAAGGCAACGCTGAACTGGAGGCCGTCTCCGAATTCATTCACTTCGCCTGCACCTCCGAGGACATCAACAACCTCTCCTACGCCTTGATGCTCGCCGATGCTCGCGAACAGATTTTGCTGCCTCAAAGCCAACAAACCATCGACGCACTGACGCAGAAAGCCCAAGAACTGGCCGAGGTTCCGATGTTGGCGCGCACCCACGGTCAACCCGCCTCTCCCACCACTTTGGGCAAAGAGATGGCCAACGTCGCCTACCGTCTGCAACGCCAGCGCCAACAGATGGAAAACATCGAAATCCTCGGCAAAATCAACGGTGCCGTAGGCAACTACAACGCCCACTACAGCGCCTACCCCGATCTGGATTGGCCTGCGTTTGCACAAAAATTCGTCGAAGATTTGGGTTTGGCTTTCAACCCCTACACCACCCAGATCGAGCCTCACGACTACATCGCCGAGCTGTTTGATGCCAATGCGCGCCTCAACACCATCTTGATCGACATCAGCCGTGATATTTGGGGTTACATCTCACAAGGCTATTTCAAACAGAAGACCATCAAAGGCGAAGTCGGCTCCTCCACCATGCCGCACAAGGTCAACCCCATCGACTTTGAAAACGCCGAGGGAAATCTGGGGCTGGCCAATGCCCTATTCGGACATCTGGCCAGCAAACTGCCCATCTCTCGATGGCAGCGGGATCTGACCGACTCCACCGTACTGCGTAATCTGGGCGTAGGCGTGGGTCACTCCGTGATCGCTTACAGCTCCTTCCTACGCGGCATGAGCAAATTGGAGGTCAATCACACCGTACTAGCCGCCGATCTGGAGAACAACTGGGAAGTGCTGGCAGAACCAATTCAAACGGTGATGCGCCGTTACGGGGTAGAAAACCCCTATGAAAAACTCAAGGAGATGACCCGAGGTCAGCGCGTTGATGCCGCTGCCATGAGTGCCTTTGTGGAAAGCTTGGATATTCCTGCTGCTGCCAAAGTGGAGCTGCAAAAACTAACCCCCGCCAATTACATTGGCAATGCGGTTAAACAGGCTAGGAACATTTCTTAAGCCCAATATTTTCGCCAATTTTATGTTGGGTTTCCGCTGCGCTGTAACCCAACCTACACCTCACGGGTCCCCTCTCTCATGCAGATCCAATTTCCGCCTCATCTGAATATCGACCTCTTTCTGCGCGACTACTGGCAAAAAAAGCCGCTGCTGATTCGCAATGCCTTCCCCGACTTTATCAACCCCATCGAGGCCGATGAGCTGGCGGGTTTAGCCTGTGAAGAAGAGATCCCCTCACGGATTATTCAGCAACACAGCCCAACAGATTGGCGCTGCCGCATGGGGTCTTTTGAAGCATCGGATTTTGCTCAACTGCCCGAAAGCGATTGGTCGCTGCTGATCAGCGATGTGGAAACACATCTGCCAGAGTTTCAAGCCTACCTTGAACCGTTTCGGTTTATCCCCGACTGGCGCATTGATGACTTGATGATCAGCTACGCGCCCGAAGGCGGTTCCGTCGGCCCCCACAGCGATCAGTACGATGTTTTTTTGCTGCAAACCTCTGGGCGAAGACGATGGTCGATTCACAGCCAACCTCTGAGCGAGGCCGATTTTCTGCCTGATCTGGAGTTGAAAATTCTGCGTGAATTTGAAACCGAGCAGAGTTGGATCACCGAGCCGGGCGATCTGCTCTATCTGCCTCCAGGAGTGGCACACTTTGGCGTGGCACTGGAACCCTGCATGACGTGGTCGGTGGGCTTTCGTGCCCCCAGCCAGCGCGATCTGGTCAGCGCCTATCTGGACGATTTAATCCCGAGCCTAAAAGAACAGCGCTACAGCGACCCAGAACTCAGCCAACAGCCCCACCCCAGCGAAATCACCCCTCACGCACGGCAAAAACTGCGTGACACCCTGCGCCAACAATTGAGCCAAAATGACGATCAACTGGATCTTTTTTTAGGTCGCTACCTGAGCGAAGCTGGGCGTGAATATGCGCTTGAGGTATTCGACGAGCTGTCTCCTGAACAGATTAAAATCGAGTTGGAACAAGGCAATACACTGCAAAAAGTCGCCGGAATTCGCTGCTCTTATATGCAGTTTGAACAGGAAGCTCAGCTCTTTATCGGCGGTGAAAACATCCAAATATCCCTTGAATTGGCACAACTGATCGGAAAAGCAGCAAAAATAGACAAAAAAGCCCTGACAACGGGTCACACTCCCTCTACCCTTAGGCTTCTGAGCCAACTTTACAATTTTGGTTTTTTGGAGTTCTGCGATGACCTTTGATGTACAGATTCGCCACGCCGACTGGCACGATACCGACGATCACAAACAACTGAGTCACCTACGCCGCACCGTCTTTATCGACGAGCAGCAAGTACCGGAAAAACTGGAATGGGATGACGATGACGAAGAGGCACTGCATCTGATCGCCTTCCTCGACCAAGAGCCCGTCGCTTGCGCTCGGCTGCTGTCCACAGGACGGGTAGGACGCATGGCGGTGCTCAAACATCTGCGCGGCAACGGCATTGGCCACCAACTCATGAGCGAATTATTAAACCAAGCCGACCATCAAGGCCTATTAAGGCTGACGCTGCACGCCCAAACTCATGCCGCTGATTTTTATCTTAAACACGGTTTTATCAGTGAAGGCGAACCTTTTTCAGAGGCGGATATCCCGCATCAGAAAATGAGCTTAGAATTGCAAAATCGGCGCTCAAAAACGATCCTGCCTTTTGACCAGCTCAATCCCAAACAGCATCAATTGGGTATCACCGGCCTCACCTTTCAAGTGGACTCGCTCAAGGATTCACAACAAGCCGCTCTCTTTCTCGCACAGCAGGCCAAACGCACGATACGCATTTTGACCCGCACCATGGATCCCATGCTGCTCAGCAACGAAGCCTTTGTGGATGCCCTCTCACAGATGATTCGCAGTGGCCAACGCGCCAATGTACAAATCTTGATCAGCGACCCAAGTAACGCCATTAAAGCCGGTCATCGTCTGACCCAACTCTGCCAACGTCTCTCCAGCTTTATCCAAGTGCGACGGCTGCAAAAAGAGCACAACGACCTGAACCGCGCCTTTATTATGGCCGATGACACCGGTTTACTGCTGCGCAATCAAGGAGAGCAACCACAGGGGTTACTCAAACTGCACGCCGGAGCCGAAGCCAAAGAGATGAACCACTTCTTTTTACAAGCGTGGGAGATGAGCAGCCCCGACCCCGAGTTTCGCCAGCTCTCTATCTGAAGCCAATTAAGATAGGTAAATACCATTTTGTGAAGCAGTGAACATCCCAGAAACACCCTTTCCGTTAGGATTTTAGAATGGAATGCATGGCAAGACTATCGAACAGTCTACTGCTGATCGCCCTGATCAGCCCCCTCGCTAGCGCCAAAAATCTCATTTCACAACCGCTTTACGAGGGTGTTTTAGTTCAATATAAAAACCAACCCAACGCACGCCAACTGCAACAATCTCTACCGAAAAACGTCACCCACCAACCCCGTCGCCTCAGCGCTACAGGCAAGACCTTTCACATTGCCACCGAAACCACCAAACAGGCGAGGCAACTGATCCAACAGCTGGCACAACAACACAATATCCGCTACGTCGAACCCAACTACCGCCGCTCTCTACGCCAACTGCCCAATGATCCACGACTTGATCAACAATGGGCGCTGGAAAACAGCGGCCAATCGCTCTCAACCCAAATAAGCCAGAGCGCACTGGCCGGTGCCGATCTCAATCTGCGCGCCGCTTGGGATCTCACCACCGGCAGCTCAGAAGTGGTGGTGGCCATTATCGACGACGGCTTTTTTCTCGATCACCCCGACCTGCAAGAGAACATCTGGATCAACACTGGTGAAATTGCCGACAACGGCATTGATGACGACGGCAACGGTTACATCGACGATCTTCACGGCTGGAATTTCAGCGCCAACACGCCCGACCCCAGCGCCAGCCCAAACACGTTTGAAGGCCACGGCAATCGTGTCGCAGGAGCCTTGGGCGCGGTGGGTAATAACGGCATCGGCATCAGCGGTGTCGCTTGGAAGGTAAAACTGATGCTGCTCAAATCATCACAGTTGAGCCTTGATGAACTGATTCCCGCTATGGAATACGCACGCAACAACGGTGCTCACATCATCAACGCCAGTTACGGCGGACCTGGTTTCTCCAGAATCGAAGCGGACACCATTGAAGCGTTGCAAAAAGCAGGCATTTTACTGGTGGCCGCAGCGGGCAATAACGGCTACGACAACGATCTATTGAAAGACTATCCTTCGGGCTACGCACACGACGCCATTCTGGCCGTAGCCGGTTCTGATAACCAAGACCGACTCAGCCGCTGGTCACAATACGGGGCTTTGAGTGTCGATGTGGCCGCACCGGGGGACAACATTCTGAGCTTAGATGGCACACTCGATTACCGCTTTCAAACGGGCAGCTCCTTCTCTGCTCCTCTGGTCAGCGGCGTGGCCGCTCTGCTCAAAGCCTACGACCCCAGCCTTGATGCCCTGGCCATCAAAGCGCGCATTCTGAGCAGCAGTCAAACCCTGCAAACAGAACAGAATCTCATCGTTGCCGGTCGGGTCGATGCCCACAACGCCCTGATTGTAGCCGAACAACCGCTGCTGTTAATCGAATCAGTGCAGATCAACGATACCAGCAACGGCGACCGTTACAACGATCTGGATGCTGGCGAGCGGCTGACGTTGAACATCACCTTGAAAAACCTTTGGCAGTCGGTCACCTCGCTGCAAGCCACGCTCAGCAGCGATAGTTCATTTGTCACCGTCCTCAGCAACAATGACAATTTGGAACAGCTGACAGAACAAAACAGCAAGGTGGTGAGCTTTGAGATTCAGCTTGCAGAAACCATGCAAGAGCAGCAAACGCTGAAGTTTAGTCTGGACCTACGGGCAGGCAGTCATCAAGTCAGACGCAGTTTTTCACTGCACTTTGGCAGCCTTGAAAACAATCAAACCTACAGCGGTACTTTGCAACGCCACGACCGCGACCAATTTCAGCTCTTCTACATCAATGTACCTCCCAACAGCGGTACATTGACCTTCCGCAGCAACGCCGTAGAAGACATCGACCTCTACGCTACTTACGGCAAACCCGCCAGCCTCATCAGTGAATTTGCCAGCAATGCAGAAGGCGGCAACGAAGAGATATTTTTCCGTTTCACTCGTGCCGGTACTTATTACGTTACCGTACACAACTTCAACAATAAAAAACAGAACGTCGAGTTTAATCTCACCGCCAGCTACAGCGCCAAAGAAGTTATCAGTGGTGGTAGCCTCTCCTTTTTTACTCTGTTTCTGCTCGGCTGCGGCTATCTTTTACGGTGCATCAACAGTCGTTCATCAATGGGCACAAAGCGTGTCGCTTCATTTATCAATGAGTTGGCGGTCAATTCTGCTACACCGTACACCTCTGCTTCAATGCCGTATTTGGTACGAACTTTGTGCAGCAGAAGGTCAAAATCACCGTCCCCCGAAAGTAGAACCACGCGATCCACATAGGGCGCTTCTTCTAGCACATCAATGGTCAAACCCACGTCCCAATCGCCTTTGGCCGAGCCGTCACTGCGCTGGATATAGGGTTTGAGTTTGATCTCAAAGCCAATCTGCCTAAGGATATTTTGAAACTGCTGCTGTTTATTGTCACTGCGATGAATCGCATACGCAAAAGCGTTGACGATCTCACCTTGAGCGGCAATTTCAGCCCAAAAAGCGTTGTAGTTAAACTGGTTCTGATAGGCTTGACGGGTGGTGTAGTAGATGTTCTGCACATCAACAAAAATAGCGATCTTCATGTTTTTGGCTTCGGTTTCTGAGCAACGTTATCGCGTAAATAAACGGGCAAGGCGTTCTCTGCACTAACCCCTTTACCCGCCCGTAGATCCACCACAGCCAACGCCGCCAGATCTTGCGCATGGGGCAATAACGCCCCTAAAACCCGATCCAAACAACCTTCCAGCGGAGCCGACAAAACAGCTTCATAAGTCCCCCAACCGGTACCGGCACCACACCAGAGACCCTCTTTGGGCATCTGGAGAGCTTCCGGCTTCATTACCACCTCGGTAGCAACAGAACGCATCACCGCAAACTCATCCAGCACATAAGCGCCCCAATAGACCTCTTGCATCCGTGCATCAATGGCACTCAAGACCTGTTTTGCACCCGACTCACGATAAGCACGCTGCGCCAAGGTGGCCAGCGTGGAGACCGCCACCACCGGCAGATCCACCCCATACGCGATGCCCTGCACCACACTCGTGGCAATACGCACCCCAGTAAACGCGCCCGGTCCACGAGCAAAGGCAAGCCCATCAAGCTGCTTTAGCGTCACACCCGCTTCGGCCAACAGTTGATCTAACATGGCTAAAATCAAGTTGCCGTGCTCCCGTGGAGCCACTTGATAACGAAAAATAACCTCACCGTCCAGCCAGAGGGCGGCAGAACAGGCTTCGGTGGTGGTGTCGATGGCAAGCAGTTTCATTTAAACTCCAGACACAAAAAAGGCGCTGCTAAGAGCAATCTGGCATTGTAAATTTATTCGCTTTCCCTGTCATCACATCCTACAAAATCAAGCTCTAAAAGATCGAGGATTGCGTTTTTGTGGTCATTAACTCAAGTGCCTTAACACCTTTATAAGAGTTGCCTTTTTTATTTAATTTAGGGCTCCACACCGCAACACTGTATTCACCTGGATGAATCGCAATGATGCCACCTCCAACGCCGCTCTTCCCTGGCAGGCCTACTTTGAAAGAAAACTCCCCCGCTTCATCGTAAAAACCACACAACTGCATAATGGAATTTATCCGCTTGGTTTTACTTTTACTCAACACCTCTTCTTTTGTGAAGGGGTTCACCCCATCAGAAGCCAAAAATAGGAAGGATTCCGCCAGCTCTTTACACGACATTTCAAGCGAGCACAAACAAAAATAGAGGTCTAAAACCGCATCAATGTCGTTATGTATATTGCCAAAATCCTTCATAAAATGAATCAGGGCGTGGTTTCTAAACCCCGTTCTTTGCTCTGATGCTGCCATTTTATCGTTATAGAGCAGGTGATGATTTCCAGAAACGGTTCTGGTGAACTCTAATATTTCGCGTTTAGGGTCTGAAAAACAGCTCAACAACACATCGCACACCACAATGGCACCGGCATTAATGAAGGGGTTGCGTGGGATGCCTTTTTCGTACTCAAGCTGCACCAAAGAGTTAAACGCCGAGCCAGAGGGTTCAACCCCGACGCGCCGCCAGAGCTTATCTCCCTCGGCCTGAAACGCCAGCACCAAAGAGAGTACTTTTGCGATACTTTGAATGGAAAACGTGTCGCTGGCATCACCGGCTGAATAATGGCTTCGATCAACGGTGATCAGATGAATCCCCAGTTTATTGGGGTCAATGCGCTTCAGCTCGGGAATATAATCAGCAACCTCACCTTTGTCAGGTGTCTCTTTTTGCAGCCGTACGATCTCTTCAAGAAGCCGTTGATAATCCATCTTGTTTGTCCGCTGTTTAGTTTACCTATCAATACAGTTGCTTTAATTCATCGGCGCGCCGAATGGTCTCCTCCAGCATACATTGCGGCTCATCTACTATTCCACTACAACCAAACCCACAGTGCTCATGGTAATAAAAAATACACTGCATCAAACTCACAACGGCAACGTCCGAAAACGCCACTGCACACTCTCCTGCACACCCCGATCTTCAAACACCACCTCAGCCACATAATCCGCTCGCTCTTGCAGCAACGCCAAGGGAAACAGGGCGTACTCATAAACGCTGAATTTGCCGTTCACATCCGTGGCTTGCGAAATCAAGCGGGTGTTCGTCACCTCGCCTTGATCATCAAAGAGGCGAAACGAGATCAGTTTCACCTGCTCGCTAACATAGTAGGGGTTAAATTGAATCGAAAGTGGGTTGCCCGCCTGTTGATAATCGGGCAGCGGATTAGGCACTTCATTGCCCCAAAAGGCCGGATAAACATCGGTGGCTTGATCCATTGGCCAAAGCACGTAACGTGGGTTTTGGCTCGCTACGCCATCCAAGGCGGCTTGATAATCGGCGGTGGCTATTTTCAAATTTTCATCGGCACAAACAGCATAATAATAGCCGCCAGAAACAAACGTGCTGTTCAGACACACATTATTTAACCCACTGCTGCCGCCGTTATGCACAAAACTGTAGAGGCAATTATTCTCCTGTGCGGTAAAACCAATCCCCACCTCATCCCGATAAAAATCCAAAATAGCAAAACGGTGATAAATGGCCGTCATCAAACCATCAATGGACGCCACCACCGTACTGCCCTGCCCCACCACCCCTTCGTTGACATTGGTACTGCGATAACCAAACCGAAGCGCCCGCGCAGCGGCATCCACCCCACTAAAACCAACCCCAGTTTGCACCTCAGCATGACCGGCCTGCTGATTGAGTTTTAAATAACCCGCATGGCTGCCCGCCGCCCCTTGCAAGGCATCACTGACCGTCACCGCAATCAAACCCGTCTGTTGACGCACGTCATTAAAATACCGATACGCCCGCGCTAAAGAGGGAGCCGTACAGCTGCGGCTGTCAATAACAGGGGGTTTTAAGACTAAATTTTCAGCAGAGGGCGACACATCCGTGCCGGAATCGGAGGAACAGGCCACTAAAAAAGAGACCACGAATAAAATAAAAAACCTTCGGAACAGACCCATTTTAAGACTCCTTGTATCGCTGCATCCCTAGGCAACAGACTAAACAAAAAGATTAAAAAGGCACAGCGACCGCTTCACACTCTTTTGGCCGATCCTGTGACCTCGATCTAAAAAAGCCAAAACAGTCGGGTTTTTATCCGAAAAAACCGAGTTACGCCGCCTCAACGCCGCAACACAAACTCATCCATCACCTCGTGCAAATAGTTGTACGCCACCACCTTAAGCTCATCGCCCTGCACTTGAATGTGAGTGAATCCCCAACGTTTTTCAGGCGCTTTTGGCTCATCATCGCCTTTATTGGCGTTATCAAACAGCACCGGCTGGCCATCGGCACGACGGGCAATAAAGTCATAACCAATGCCCCACTTGCGTTTCTGCTCAAGCCACAACTCGCTTTCATACTCGCTCGGTTGTGTGGAACGGTTGTGCAGATCCGCACCGCCGTTACCGATGCCAATGTAGGTGATGCCCTCTTGAGTATCAATTTTACCGCCCGAAATACGGATGATCTGACCATCAGCATCAAACTTCAGCGGCTGCGTACGCTGGTACATGTGATCGTGACCAAAAAGAACAAACTGCACCCCCAATTTTTGCAAACGGGGGAACAATTTCTGTCGCATACGTCGATTTTCGCTGCGATCCCCATAGGTGCCGTGGGGCTCGAACGAAAGCGGCGAATGGTGAAACAAAACCAATTTCCACGGCTGCTGGCTCGCTTTCAGATCCGCCTCCATCCACGCCAACATCTGTGGCAGACGCGCCCGCTCACTGTTTTTGCTGGCAAACTTCATCGAATCCAACACCACAAAATGCACCGGCCCTGAATCAAAACTAAAGTAACGCTCCCGGTCCTCCTCTGGCATCCCAGTGGAGCTGGGATAGGCAAACGAGGCCAAATACCCCTTGGGCAGATTCTGCTCTTTATTGGCGTATTCGTGATTGCCCAGAGAGCTGAAAAAAGGCCGGTGCATTAAAATACCGCGTTCCGGCTGCTTTTTACCCTTACCGCTGAGTTGATCAAAAAACTTCTGATCAAACTGCTTGTAGCTGCCGCTGGAATAGGCAATGTCCCCCACCCCAATGCTAAAGTCATGCGGGTATTTCCAGATGCCGTTCTCGCGGCTGGAAATGGCATCGCGCACCTTGCGCGGCTGACTGTATTTGGTACCCGAATCACCAAAGGCGATAAAATTAACTGCTTTACTGCTCGCATCGGGCAAGGTCTTAAAAGAGACCGCACTGGCCAGCAGCAAGCCGTTGTGCAACAGATCAAAACGGTATTCCGTATCCGGCTCCAGATCAAACAGCTGCACCAAATGCTGCTCAAAATCCTGTTTTAGCCCCGTCTCCTGCTTGGCAAAATGCTGCTGACGGGAAGGGAAATCACGCCATGTGGTTTCGCCTTTTTTCCAAAGCCGCAACAGACCGTGACCGGCAGCGTAACTGCCCCAGAGAATCTTTACCTCCGTGGCCGACTGCGCTTGCAAGTAGGGGTAACGAAACAAAATGCCTTTGGCCTCTTTACGCGGCATCACCTCTTTTTGTTGGCTGGGCTGCAACTCGCCAATTCGATGCTCTCGTTCATGCGCCCCCAGATCTGGGTGTTGGCGATCAAAGCGCGACACCCCCGAGAAATCGGTCAACAGACCGTCCATCCCCTCCGCCCTCTCCAGCGCGGGGCTGCCTTGCTTCAGTTTCAATACGTTCAAATCCGCAAACAACGGGTCTTTAATCTCACTGTTTAAATCAAAGCCGGTTTTTTGCTGCCAACGTTTTAGGGAGACCTTCTCTAAACCGTGCTGCTCCCAATTGAAACGGAGTTTTGCACCTTTATCCGTCCAATAAAGATTGTTATCCAACTCTAGGGTTTTGGGATCGACCAAAGCATTACTGGAGATTTTCACCGCTGGGCGGCCTTTTGCCGAGGAGACATGCACAATGTTATTTTTGATTGTGATGTTCTCACCCGCCTGCCCCACTTCCGACTCATTGGAGAGAAAAATCGCCCCGTGCGCCCGCGTAGAAGCGTTGTAACAACTGTTGTTGTAAATCAACACCCCAGAAGAGGAGGCGCTGGCCAAACAGGCCTCGCCTGTGTTGATAATGACGTTGTTGCGAATGATGCCATCGTAACTCTCGAAATTGCCATCCCGCAGACGCTCTGCGTCTGTGGATTGACCCAACATAATGCCGCGTTCGTAAATGTTGCGCAGCAGATTGCCTTCAAACACCGTGTCACGGGCGTTACCCTTGGCGTACATACCGATGGAGGGGATGTCATGCACAACATTGCGTGCCACCCAAGTGCGCGCTGCACCCACGATGTCCACCCCTTGCGCGTTGGCACCGAGCTTGGCATCAGGGGAATAAATCTCATTTCCGTAGATCACCACATCGTCAGCGGTATGAACCAGCTTGACGATGTCGCGCTTGGAGCCGTGCAGTTTGTTGCGAATCAGATGCACAAACGGCGTGTCGATCTTCACCACATAATGCTTGCCGCCCACCACCTCCAGACCCTCCACACTCCAGTACATCGGCTTGAAGTCGTCGTTGTAAAAATAGAGGGCTTGTGTGCGTCCCTGCGCTTCGATAACCACCGATTCATTGCCAAAAGCACGCAAATTGATCCACGCATCAGCGCGACCTGGGCGTTTAATGCTCACCCCTTTGTAACGACCTTCGCGCAAAAAGATCGTCTCGCCTGGCAGCACTCGTGACACCGCTTCTTTGAGGCTGCGCAAGGGAGTTTGCAACGTGCGCCCCTCGTTGTCATCGTCACCCTTAGGTGAAACGTAATACCGACGAGGCTGCGGTATTTTGATCCTTCCCAACGACGGCGAGACCTGCAAAGGAGACTGCTCTTTGGCAACCGCCACCTCGCTGAACGGCGCAAGCGGCGGCAACTCACCACACGCAACCAAAGACAGCAACAGCGACATCCACATCAACCCCACCCATTGAAACGTGCTCCGACCTACTCTCAACCCGCCCATTCGCATTCGTTCTGCCCCCTCAAGTGAAACCGCAGTGTATCAATTAAACACTTGTTTAGATGAAAACAGCCGTGCAAACAAAACACCAATCAACAATAAATCCAACAATTATCCGATATTCCCTTAAGCTTCTGCGCAAAGTAGACGAATCTAGACAAAAGCTCGCCTTTATCGGCTACCGCAACGGTTTGAAATCTTCTAGAATGCAGGGCACCAAGGAAGGGAAATTAATGGCTATCACTGCCGATGAGTCTAAAATTCGCACTCATAAAAGCAACAATTTTATCTCTTAATTACACACAGCATGTCAGTAGACGTCCAACCTGTGACGCAGCTGATAGACCACAGAGGGAAGAACGATGCTCAAACTGTTACCTCGTAATGCCGGTATTTGGGTTGGCGACTATCTGCGCCAACGTCTTAGCTGTCCCACACCCAAACCGACCCCAGAGAACCCGACACACATTCTCTTCTGTTTGGTCGATCATTACGAACCGCGCTGGGGCACCCCCCCCCGCGAGCAAGAGTTCGCCCGAGTGGATTACTGGCTGGAACAGTACCCAAAAATGGCCGCTCAGTTCACCGACAGCGACGGTTTTAACCCGCGCCACAGCTACTTTTTCCCCTACGACGAATACGAAGCGGAACACATCGAATCCCTCGCTCAGCTCTGCGAACAGGGCTACGGCGAGATCGAAGTACACCTGCACCATCGTCACGATACAGACGCCGGTTTTCGCCAGAAAATGAACGACTTCGTCGAAATTCTGCACCAGCAACACAACGCCTTGGGCATCAACAAAGAGGACGGCAAGCCCAAATACGCCTTTATTCACGGCAACTGGGCGCTGAACAACTCACGCCCCGATGGCGATTGGTGTGGGGTCGATAACGAGAGTCAAATTTTAGTCGAGACCGGCTGTTTTGTGGACATGACCATGCCCTCCGCTCCCAGCGACACCCAGACCCAAAAGGTCAACAGCATCTATTACGGCAACGAATTTAATGGCAAAGCCAAATGCCACGACTTTGGCGATGACATTCGAGTCGGCACCCCACAGCAAGAAAAACTCATGCTGATTCAAGGTCCCTTAATGCTGAACTGGAAAAACCGCAGCAAAGGCCTGATTCCCAAAATCGAAAACGCCGAATTGGACGCCGACAACCCACCCACTCTGGATCGGGTCAAACTCTGGCCAAAAGCCAACGTGCATGTGATGGGGAGACTCGACTGGCAGTTCATCAAACTGCACACCCACGGAGCGGGTGAAGCCAACGCCACCACCCTACTGGAAAAAGAGGGCGTGGAGATGCACCAACATCTGGCCACACTCTACAAAGACGACCCCTGTTATCGCCTCCACTACGTCACCGCTCGTGAAATGAGCAACATCGCGCTGGCGGCGCAAGACGGCAAAAGCGGCAACCCCAATCAATACCGTGACTACAAAATATTGCCTTCAAGCCGCTGGACGCAGCAGAGTGCCAAACCCACGAAAAAAGTCTCCGGCTTATGAGTGAACAGCCCAAAATACGGGTGATGCTGATGAACGATTCGCTCAATATGGGCGGCGCTGAAACCATGATTTTCAGCCTCATCTGTGATCTGGATGCCCAACGCATCACACCCTACGCCCTCTCCATGTCCGTTGATGATGCCCTCAAACAGACCTTTTTAGACACAGGCATCCCCGTCTATGAGTGCCCGAAAGGATCCGGCTTAGATTGGAAACTGCCGCTGCGCATCGCCAAAATTTTACGCCGCGAAAAAATCGAAATCCTACACACCCACAACTTTGCCTCATGGCTCTGGGGCGGGCTGGCCAGCCTCTTTGCCCCACGTTGTAAATTGGTACATACACAGCACTCCAACATCGTCCTCAACCGCCTACCACCCAAACCGCTGCGCGCCTTGCTGGCACGGATCAGCAAAAAAGTGGTGACGGTCAGCGACCCCGTGGCCGAGCATCTGCAACGGGACGGTTTTGCCCCCGCCAACAAACTGCAAGTGATCTACAACGGCATCCCTCTCAAACCCGAGCAGCACGCCAAAGACCCTGATTATCGTCATCTGGCCATAGTGGCGCGTTTGGTGCCAGTGAAAAACCACGAATTATTGATTCGCAGCTTTGCCCAAGCCTGCCAACTGCAAAACAACATCAAACTGGACATTCTTGGCGATGGCCCCTTGCGAGATGAACTACAGCACCTCAGCAACAGCCTCGGCATGGACAGCAAAATCAAGTTTTGGGGCGAAGTCCCCAACGCCCGCGCTCTGATGACCAGCTTTGATGCCTTTGTGCTTAGCTCCCTCAGCGAAGGGCTTTCCATCTCCATTTTGGAAGCCCTCGCCGCCGGTCTGCCGGTAATCGCCACCGATGTGGGTGGCAATGGCACCTTGGTACAGCATCAAAAAAATGGCTTACTGGTGCCGTCAGAAGATCAAGATCAACTGGCGGCGGCCATCAATCGCCTCTTAGGTGATAAAAAATTGCGCGAACAGATGAGCAAAAAAAGTCTGCACATCGTCACCGAAGGCTTTTCCAATCAGACCATGGTTGATCATTACCAACAGATTTACGCCCACGCTTTGGGACGAACCACGTTGTAAACCCATGTTGATCTTCATTAAAATAAGAGGCTACCGCCAACCATGCCAACCCCGCTAAAACTGATTCACGTCATCAGTGCCAACGATGTCTTTGGCCCTGAAAAAACCACCATCAACGAATGCCGCGCTCTGATCAAAGAAGGCTGGGATTGCCAGATCATCAACTTCTGGGACACCGACGACATTCCCATTCGCGCCAAAGCCGAGGCAGCCGGTGTCCCTTATCGCTGCATTATCAGCAAAAAACGCTTTGATAACGGCGTGGTCGCGAAGCTGAAAAAGACCTTTAAAGAGACCGGCTGCGATCTGGTTCACAGCCACGGTTACAAATCCGACCTCTACTGCCATTTGGCGGCGCGCAAACTGCCCACCAAAACCGTCACCACCATTCACGGCTGGACCTCTGAAGATTTTAAAGTGCGCCTGTATGAAAAAATGCAGGCCTTTATTTGGCGTTTTTACGACCGTGTGTTTGCCGTCTCGCGTCAGTATCGAGACATTGCAATCAAAAAAGGCGTGCCGCACAACAAATTGCACATTCTTTACAACGGCATCATCTACGACCCCAAAGCGCCCCGCTCCAGCGCAGAAGACAAACAGCACGCCCGCAAAAAATTTGGCCTTAAAGAAGGCGACATCAGCATCGGCATTGTGGGGCGACTCAGCATTGAAAAAGCCCACGATTTTTACCTAGAAGTCGCCGCTCTGGTGGTCAAAGAGCAGCCGCAAGCCAAATTTTTGATCATCGGTGATGGTTTGCAACGAGATGCCTTAGAGCGGCAGGTGCAGAAACTGGGCATCGCTGACAACGTGATTTTTGCCGGTCATGTGGACGACATGCAAAGCGCCTACGACGCGATGGACATCGAGGCCATTTGCTCTCATCGTGAAGGGCTGCCCAACGCCCTACTGGAAGCGATGTTAAACGAAATCCCCGTAGTCTCCGTCGCCGTGGGCGGTGTTCCCGATGTGGTGGAAGGTGAACAGGGCGGGATCATTATCAACACCCGTGATCAGAAAAAGTTTGCCCGCAAACTCAAAAAACTGATCGAAAGCAGCGAACTACGCCAACAACTGGGCAAAAAAGGCCGCCGCCAGATCAAACAGAACTTCACCTTCCAGCGCCGTTTGGAACTGGTAACCCAACACTACCGCGAACTGATTGGCGCTTAATTAAAGGATCTCTTATGCCCATTGCCGCTTACCCGCTGCTGCTGCTGTTTTTTCTGCTCGGCGGCTTTTTCCTCTATCTGCTGTTGCTCGCCTTTTGGGGGATCAAAGTTCGCCCCACAAGCAGTGAACCCCCCGCCTACCGTTTTAAACTGTTAATCGCCGCCCACAACGAAGAGCACAGCCTTGATGGCCTGATGCAGTCGATCAAAAACGCCAACTACCCCAAAGAATTAATCCAAACTCAATTTATTGCCGACCACTGCGACGACGCCACCGTCGAGGTCATTCGTGGGCAAGGCTTTGAGGTCATTGACCGTCAGCAAGGGGCGCGAGGCAAATCCGCCTCCATTGCTGAGGCGATGAATAAGCTGATCCCCGATCTGGATGAAGAGAAAGACGTGGTGCTGATTTTTGATGCAGACAACCTTATTGACCGCGAATTTTTTAATGAAATGGCCAAAGCCTTAGCCAACGGTGCCGAGGTGGTACAAGGCAACACCGGCATTCACAATCGCTACGCCAGCCTCTTTACCAAACTCAATCACGTTAATTTTGCCGTCACCAATCGTTTTAAAGAGCTGGCGCGCAGCCAAGCCGGTCTCACCTGTCGTTTGCGTGGCCACGGCATGGCCTTTCGTCCCTCGTTGATCAAGCAGCTCAACTGGCAAGCGGGTACTTTGGTGGAAGATCAAGAGATGGTGTTGCAGTTGGTGCTCAAAGACCAGCGGGTTCGATGGGCGCATCGAGCTGAAGTCAACAGCGTCATTCCCGACTCACCCAAAGCCGCTGCGGCGCAGCGCAAACGCTGGGCAGGAGGCAAAAGCGAGCTGACCAAAAACGCCACCCGAGTGTTATTCGACAAAGCCCGCACGGATAAAAGCCCGATTGCCTTTGATCTGATGATGGATTATATAATGCCCTCCTACGCCATTCAGCTCGGCCTGATTATGCTCTCGACGCTGGCCGCTTGGTTTTTCCTCGGCAACGAAAACTGCCTAACGCACGGCTTTATTCTGCTCACCGTGGCCTTTTTGAGTTATTACTTTATCGCCAGCCTATTGGAAAAAGTGCCGGTTTTGGTCTTTGCCACCTTTCTGCTCTCGCCCTTTTTCATCTTCTGGCGCGTCTGGATCTTTATCAGCAGCCTACGCGGAGCCAAAAGCTGGGATTGATGCCCTACACGCCTATTCCCGCCTACGCGGGAATTGACGACCGGCCAAATCATCCAACTCCTTCTGCTCTTTTTTATCCGCCTGTTGCCTCTCACCCGCCACTAAATTCTGTTGATAGGTGTCAATCACACTCTGTTTTTGATGAGCTGCTCGCCACAACAACAACTGCTGCTGATATTTTAATTCAAAATCAACAATCACCTGCTGTTGAATCTCAACGGTTTGGCTGATTTTAGCCACAAAACCTTGGTACGACTGAAACTGGTTTACCGAACAATCCGTAGGTCGTTGGGTGACGTATTCATCACGATAATCCAATAATTGTTGTAACTGGGTTTGTTGTTGAAACAGCGCGTTTTTGGCTTCTGCCAACGCACATTCGGCCTGCTTTTCTTTCTGTATATAAATCGACTGAATGCCCTGAATACGCTTTGATGCCTGCACACGTCACTCCATTAGCTTCATTTTGTCCGCGTGTAACACCTTGTTATGAAATTTCTTGCCCATGACTCCATAGCTCATACTCACTAATATCAATACTGTTATTCCAAGCTACGGCATAACCACCCTGCTCTACTTGAACCGCCTTGAATAAAGCTTGATTTTTTAATGGAGAAAACATCTCTTTAGCCAGCAATGGAGTTATATCATATTTTCTTTTATGATTATTATTAAACTCAACGATCAAGGTATGATCATCAATAGCTTTTACCGATTTTATTTTTGGATATGTCATTTTTAATTCAATGGTTGTAGTTTGTGGAATTCCTGACTATCCCACATCTGTTTCAATTCATGCTTGTTAATGGTAGCCCACTCAACAACCAGTTTTTTGGCTCTTTTTGGTAAATCTCCTTCTATCATTTCAAGGGTGTTTATGCTGAACAAGCCAACATACTCACCATAAACCGCATGAAAATGTGGTGGCGGATGATCTCCAAAAAATAACTTTATGACTATTCCGTAAAATCTTGCTATTTCAGGCATGTTGCTTCCTCATATTTTTTTCTGTAACGACTGCAATAATTGGCGTTTTATAAAAATATTTCTGAATGGACGACCCACAGCACCCACTCCGCCTCTGTAATAAATAGCCAATTCTTAAAGGCCAACCACCTCTTCTGTAAGCAGAAACATATACATCAAATAGAACAATATTACCATAAAAAATACGGCCATTGGCCATTATCAGTAAAATCAAAATAATCTATTAAAACCTAATATTGCACCCTGAGTGAAAAAACATGCAAACAATTCCCCTCCCCTGGAGAGGTGACTCAAAAAAGTGGGGGCTAATTTCTGCAACCAAGGGAAATAATGAGGAACGTTCAGCTAAGCCTCACAATTAAGTAGCACGAAAGCCTTGTCAAGGCATAACATCCATTTAGGAGCCTGCACACGTCACTCCGTTATTGTGCCTCCGGCAGGGCTTGTTTTAACTCCGCCAAAGACTCGACCAAGGTTACTTTTTCTGACATATTTTGCGCCAAAAAAGCCATCAACCTTGGATGCTGTTCAATCGCTTCATCAATGCTCGGATCGCTGCCTTTTTGATAAGCCCCCACATTGATTAAATCTTCATTTTGCAGGTATTTTGAGTACATTTTCCGAAACCGCTGCGCGCTCTGCTGATGATCTTGATCGGTAATCGCTGTCATACAACGGCTAATAGAAGCCTCAATGTCAATGGCAGGAAAATGCGCCTGCTCGGCCAGCCTCCTTGCCAACACAATGTGACCATCCAAAATGGCGCGCGCCGAATCGGCAATGGGGTCATTTTGATCATCGCCCTCCACCAGCACGGTATAAAACGCGGTAATCGAACCGCCTTGATCACCGCCGTTACCGGCGCGCTCCACCAACTGCGGCAGTTTGGCAAACACCGACGGCGGATAACCTTTGGTGGCTGGAGGTTCACCAATGGAGAGGGCGATTTCACGCTGCGCTTGGGCAAAACGGGTCAACGAATCCATCAACAACAGCACGTTTTTGCCTTGATCACGAAAATATTCCGCAATGCTGTTGGCCAACAGCGAACCGTGAATGCGCATCAAAGGCGACGTGTCCGCTGGAGCCGCCACCACCACGGCTTTTTTCATCCCTTCGTCGCCTAAAATCTCTTGGACAAACTCTTTTACCTCGCGCCCTCGTTCACCGATCAACCCCACCACCACCACATCGGCGCTGGTATGCCGAGTCATCATGCCAAGCAAAACACTTTTACCCACCCCGCTGCCTGCAAACAACCCCAAACGCTGACCTCTGCCAACGCTGATCAGGCTGTTGATCGCTCGCACGCCCACATCCAATACATCCCGAATCGGTTCACGACTTAAGGGGTTAATGGCCTTGGCATCCAGCGAAACAAACGCCTCTGCTTTGATGCTGCCTTTCAGATCCAGAGGCTGGCCGTGACCGTCCAACACCCGCCCTAAAAGCGATTCACCAACGGCAATTTTATACACCCCCTGATAGGGAATCACGCGCGCATTGGGTACCAAACCTTGCAATGAGGTGGTGGGCATTAAAAACAGTTTGTCGCCACTAAAGCCCACCACCTCCGCTTCAATCGTCACGCCACCAGGAGCCACAACCTGACACCGAGCACCGATGGGGGCATGACAGCCCACCGCCTCCAAGGTCAAACCCACCATGCGGGTTAATATCCCCTCCACTGGCAAGGTCGGCAGCGGCGCTAAATGAGTCCGAATGGCTTTTATCCGCAATGGCCAGCGATAACCATCGGCTAAAACCGATTCATCGACCATCGGCTTCTCTCACACCGCCCAACAATGACGCTGAAAGCGCGGTCAGACGCGCCTCCAAGGTGGCATCAATTTTTGAGGTTTCAGTAAAAATCTTACAGCCACCCCGAGTCAGCATAGGGTCTTCATAGAGATGCCAGTTTTGATTGCCGTCCTCGCTCACCGAGAGCAGTTCTCGCACCAAAAGAGCATCATCGGGGTGCAAATGGATGCGTATTTCAGCGCTGGAAGAGGGCAGCAAAGCAATGGACTCCCGCAACACCGCAATCACCTCCCCTGGCGCTGTTTTAATCTCGCGGCGCACCAACTGTTTGGCCAAGGTCAGCACCAACAACAGCAGCTCTTCTTCCGCCTGCTCAGCCAGCTCATCAAACGGGGCGTTCATCTTATGCAGCAGGCGTTCAAAGGCGACTATTTTTTCCTGCGCGCTGGCTTTTGCCTGACTCAAACCCTCCGCATAACCTTTTTTATAACCCTCTTCGTGCGCTTGACGTTCGATGCTCGCAATCTGCTCCACACTCGGCAAAACACGCCGATCATGGCACGGCTCCAGCGTGACCTCTTGCTCTTCTCCAATAGGCGTTTTTCTCGGCGCTGGTACTGCTGGCTCTCCTTGTTCAAAATCTTCAATCACCACCCCATTAACATTGGGCAGATTCCAAGCCTGAGGCGGCCGATTTTTTTTGGCATAACTTTGATTAAGCACCACGTTAGAACGCCCTCTCGCTAAACAAATTCATCTCCCGCACTCAAAACAATCTCACCGTTTTGCTCTTTTTGCCGCGCAATACCCAAAATTTCTTTTTGCGCCGCCTCCACATCACTCAATTTCATCGGCCCTTTGGCTTCCATGTCTTCCAACAGCAAGGTCGAGGCGCGTTTTGACATATTACTCAAGAATTTATCCCGTAAATTTTCATCCGCGCCCTTTAAAGCACTGACCAACACATCGGTACTGATGTCGCGCATCAAGGCTTGAATAGCGCTGCTGTCCACATCAATTAAATTTTCAAAGACAAACATCAAATCTTCAATGTCATCGCCCAACTCTTGATCCAACTCTTTTACAGATTCAATGATCTCTGACTCCAATGAGGAATCAACCAAGTTTAATATCTCAGCAGCGGATTTAATTCCACCCACATTGGCTGATTTCATCGTACCTTCGGTGGAGAGGTATTTTTCAAAAATAATATCCAGCTCTTTTAAAGCCGAAGGGGGAATGCCATCCAACGTGGCAATTCTCATCAACACATCCGGACGCGTTCTCTCCGGCAGCCACTTAAGCACCTGTGCCGATTGATCACTGTCAAGATAAGAGAGCACGATAGCAATGATTTGCGGGTGCTCCAGACGAATCACTTCCGCCACTTCTCGCGGCTCCATCCATTTTAAGGCTTCCAAACCTTGGCTATTACCACCCAACATAATGCGATCAATGACGTTACCGGCTTTATCCTCACCCAAAGCTTTGGTTAACACGTTTCTCACATAATCATTTGAACCGATGCCTAGAGCGGTCTGATTTTTCAAATCTGTTAAAAATTCATCTAAAACCTTCTCTACTTTATCGCGAGTAATGTTGCTCATTGCACTCATACACGAACCAATACTCTGCACCTCTTTTGGGTTCATGTGAGTTAATACCGCCGAGGCCTCACCCTCACCTAAAATCATCAGCAGAACCGCCGAACGTTCTGCACCGCTTAAGCCTTCACCCTCTTCAGCTTTCATCAACCTCCAACCACCCTTTAACCATATTGGCTACTTTTTTAGGATCTTCTGCCACCAATTCCCGTGCATACTCTATTTTTTTCTCATACCCTTCTTGAGATTTATCCGTCAACAGAGCCGTCAATTTTTCATCGCCACTGAGTATCACCTCACCCTCGGTCAACTCTCCTTCAATGCCCTCAGATTTGGCTTGCTCTCGTGCCTCTACTTGATTTTTCTGCGCGGTGAGTTGCTGCTTCTGCTTTAACTCAGCTAACTTCTGACTGTGAGAAACCGCTTTAATCAGTGGCCGCACGATTAACAACATCACGATTAACAGAAAGAGTCCAGATAAAACCTGTTTAATCAACTCTTGCAACCACACCTCTTGCCAAATAGGCAATTCTGGAATGACTGCAATCTCCTCTTTATGGAAGGCAGAGCTCACCACCAAAACGCTGTCACCACGCTCTTTGCTAAAACCAATCGCCTCTTTAACCAGAGCGGTAAATTTATCCAACTGCGCCTGATCGTAGCTTGAAGGCTGACGATTGCCCTCTTTGTCCAGTAGAGTGGGCTCATCAATAATGACCGCAGCGGTTAAACGGGTCAATGTGCCAGAAGCGTGACGAGTACGACTGATCTGTTTATCCACTTCAAAATTACGCGTCGCACTGTGAGTCTGAGTACCCTCGCCTTGCACTTCATCAAACGCCTTTTTATCAGTGCTTCCCTCTCCGGGGGGCTGATTACTCAACGCCCCAGGAATGCCCATTGGCTGGTTTGCCCCATTACGCTGATCAGACACCTGCTCACTGCGCAGCGCCCGCTGTTTCGGATCAAATTGCTCTTTACTGCTCTCACTGCTGGAAAAATCAACCGCCACGCTCACTTGAGCGCGTACACGCCCCAAACCCACCATCGGTTCCAAAATACCCAGAATCCGTTGTGCAAAAGAGTCCTCGACTTTTTTGCTGTAATCAAACTGTTTGCCCGTTAAAGAGAGGTCGCTGTTGCCGCCGTTGTTGGTTAACAACGTGCCATATTGATCAATCACCGTAACCTGCGACGGTTCCAAATAAGCAATACTGGATGCCACCAGATGCACAATGGCACTCACTTGTGAGGACTCCAGCGAACGCCCCTGATACAGCTTTACTAATACCGAAGCCGTTGGTTTAATTTTTTTTCTAACAAACACCGATTGTTTGTTGATGGCCAAATGCACTCGCGCACTTTCCACCCCCAGCAAGGATGAAACAGAACGAGCCAACTCAATTTCCAAAGCGTGTTTGTAACGTGCTGATTCAATAAATTGACTGGTGCTCAAACTTTGGTCTTTTTGCAACATCTCCAGACCATTGGCTTTTCCTTGCGGTAAACCTTGAGTAGCTAAATTAAGTTTAATCTCTCTAATTTTAGCCGTTGGCACCAAAAGATTACCCGTTGCTGGATCAACCCGATACTCTATTTGGCTGCTTTGCAACGACTGCATAATGGCCGAGGTATCCGCATCGGCCAATTGGGTAAACAGCGCCTGATAACGCGGCTCAACAGTCCATAAAGCCACCACCACCCCGATGGCAATCGCCAGAGCAAGCGCGATCAATAAACCGACTTTTTTAATCGCCACCGATTCTGAAACACGCTCAACCGTCGCAACAAAACCTTTATCTGCTGAACCATGATTGCCAGCAAGAGCCGTCGCACCCTCAAGAACCACCGCTTGATCTAAGGCAGGCATCTATAACAACACTCAGACCGGCATGTTCATAATGTCTTGATAAGCCGATAGGGCTTTATTTCGGACTTGCAACAGTGCCTGAAACGCCACCGTCGATTTTTGTCCCGCCACCATCACTTCAGCCAATTCCACCCCCTCAATACCACGCTCAAATTTATCCGCTAACGAGCCAGACTCTTTCTGCAAATGGTTTACTTGGCCAATCTGCTCTTGCACCAGCTTATAAAAATCGATGCCAGTAGCTTGTTTTGCGGACAGCTCACTGTTGGAATTCAAATTCAGATTAATGCTCTGTATTGGATTAATTTCAGACATGAGTAACCTCGAAAAATATCAAATAACAGCGAAGAAAACCCTCTAGAAAAAAGTTAAAGGGTCGTTAAGGTGATAACAGGAGGAGAAGACAACAACGCTCATCGACCGTTAAACACAATCGATATAAAGCAGAATCAGTGCCAATAAAAAATATACTTATGTAACAGTAGCTTACTTAGACTAGGTGAGCAAACAACCGCTTTATGACGCTTCCTCTCGACGGCTGATGCCGTATTTTCGCATCCGCTCGACCAGTGTGGTGCGCCGCACGGTTAGCAGCTTGGCGGCATGAGCAACCACACCCATTGAATCCTCCAAAGCTTGCTGAATCAGATCTACTTCAATTTTCGCCATGTGCTTTTTCAGATCCATGCCACTGCTCGGCAAGCGCACCGCCTGACTCTCAACCATAACCTGAACCTGTTCTGCCATGTGTGAAGCAGGCTGAATGTCAGGCAACACTGGCAGGCTTTCTATATCCAAATCATCCGGTACGTATTTTTCGGGCAAATCACGCACATCCACCACACCGTAAGGGTGCAAAATGGCCATACGCTCCATTAAATTGGCCAATTCACGCACATTACCAGGCCACGAGTAGTGACATAAGGCCGTCACTGCTGCCGGTGTCAAACGCACTGAGCTATGGAACTCATGCTCCATTCGCGCAATCAACTCCTGAATCAACAGCGGCAGATCATCAATGCGTTCGGCCAAACTGGGCATATCAATGGGGAAAACGTTCAAACGATAATAGAGGTCTTCCCGAAAATGACCCGCTGCAATCAGCTCACTTAAATTACGGTGAGTCGCAGTCACAATGCGCACATTGGTTTTGATGCTTTTATTGCTGCCCACCCGCTCAAAACAACGCTCTTGCAACACCCGTAACAGTTTTACCTGCATATTGAGCGGCATATCCCCAATCTCATCCAAAAACAGAGTGCCGCCTTCGGCCATTTCAAACCGCCCTTGACGAGTGCTGATGGCTCCCGTGAACGCGCCTTTTTCATGGCCAAACAGCTCGCTTTCCAGCAGCTCTGCGGGAATCGCGCCACAGTTGATCGGTACAAAAGGACCACTGCGCCGAGAAGACAGGTAATGGATGTTGCGCGCTGCCACCTCTTTACCGGTACCCGACGCGCCCAAAATCATCACCGTGGCTTCGGTGTCCGCCACCTGTTCGATCATTTTACGCACCGCAACAATGCCACGACTGTTGCCCACCATGCTGCGGAACAGCTCCAAAGAACGCTCTTTTGATCGCTTTTCATCGTCCAATGGCTGCTGCTCTTTGCGACAAAACAGTTCAGCTCGATGCAACAAGTCATTTAAGGCTTCGTATTTCAAACCGTGTTTGGCCTGAGTTAAATAACGTTTCCCCAGTTTTTCTCGTCGCCGCTCCATCTCACCCTCTTCTGCTAACAGAATAAAGGGGGGGCAGCTTTTGTCAGCACTCACTGGTTCCAATTCCTGCAATGAGAATTCATCATAAGCAACAAACACCGCCAAATAATCCTCACCCAGCGCCATATCTTTGACTAATGTGGCATCAGAAATCACTTTCGGCTCGTAGTCTAAAAAGGTTAACACCGTTGCTAACGCAGCAGATCGATCTAAATTTTCGTCTAAAATCAATATCTTGCTTGGGATTGACGCATTTTTTTCAGACATAAAGTACCCATTCCTTCGATAAATGAAGCTTGGTTCACATACGGGAGAGCCTTACAAAGGCTCGAATGACAGACATTATTAACGAATCTCCTAAGAAACACAAATCCTAGGAAATACAACATAGATATTTAAACTCAATCAATTTTCAGGCCAAACGCGCCATCTTAATAAGAAAAGATGATTGAATTCTTAAGAGAAGGGATGGGATAGAAATTATTTTTTACACCTGTCGTACGCCGCTGCTGCGGAACGCGCTTGTTTTGATTTTGAAAATTGCTTCGTCACATGACTTCGTTCTGCCTTAGCTCTTTCGATACCAGACAGCAACACGCCTAAACACGCTTGCAAAGACTCTATCTGCTCTGTTTGCAAGTCCTGATGTAAAGAGCCATCAAAGACTCGCTGGATTAGGCGCAACAACTCTTCATCTCGCACGATAAGCTCTTGCCATGACTGTTTTTCAATCAGGTCACTGACCTCTTGGCTCAAAGAGGCAATGTGCTGCACAAGATCACTGTCAGCCTGACCCTCTACATTACACTCAAGCAATTTGATCCCAAGCCCCCTTGATCTCCAGTAGCAACCCCGTGACCTCATCCAAAATAGCCACATCGTTGGCCAAACTTGCGCTCAACAATCGTCTTTCAATGTAGTCGTACAACGCCTCAAGATGCTGAGAAAGTTCTCCGCCTTTATCCATATCCAAATACGACTTCAAGCTGGCCACAATGGTAATGGCTTGACCTAAAAGCAGCCCCTTTTCCGCAAAGTGCTTTACTTCTAACTCTTTCTTAGCCGTTGCAATCCGCTGCAACACCCCGTCAAACAGCATCGAAATCAACTTATGTGGGCTAGCTTCCTCAATTTCACCGTACAAACCGACCGACTTATACATTTGTGCCGCTGATCCAAGCATCACACCTCCTTTAAGGCATTCATCATCATGCATTATCACTGGCTTGCAAACTTTCTAACTGCTGAGTCAGGAACCCACTTGTGGCTTCCATACCCGCAATCAGCGTATCCAAAGCAGTAAACTGTTTACTCAAGGTGATTTCACGATTCACCAAACGACGTTGCATACTTTCAATGCTGGTATCCATATATTTAATTTGATTACCCAGCCCCGTCGTCACCGAATCAATAAACCCTTCTGAGCGGACATAGAGATCCATCGCGTCTGTTATCTTGGTTGCCAAGCCTTCACGGGGATCGGAAAAAAAATCCAATGCGTTCTTTTTATCCACCACAGAAAGGTCATTAAATTTTGAACCATCGAATGACATCTTGCCATAACGATCAAATTCAATGCCCAGCTTATATGCGTTCATACCATTGGCTGACGAACCCAAAGATGAAAATGAATTTCTTAATTTTTGCTCAATAGAAGAAAGCATGCCTTCCCCCTTCAAACCGTCTGATTTCAAACCCACCATGACATTTTGTAAATTATTATAAGAAGAAACCACATCAGCAATGGAGTTTTTAAAAGCAGAATCATCTGAATTCACCGTTAATACCGACGTACCAATGCTTTTTAAATCAAAGCTGACATCCGGAATGGTATCTGTCAGTGTATTGGAACCTGACGTAACTAAAAAACCATCCACTTTTACTTCGGCATCCAGTGCTGCTGAAATCTCCGTCATATTTTGAGCCCCTAATGGATCAAACACCAATTGTGACAGTCCATTGGTGTCCGTATCATTGCCATCAGCATCACCACTCACCGTTATTTTTATCGCATTATCCACCCCTGTGTTTTGGGTAGAGATCATCAAACGACTGCCACCATCCACATTAACAATGTTAGCGCGCACTCCCTCAGCCAACAACGTATCGTTCAAACGGTCACGCAGGTCTTCTAGTGAGTTAGAACCGGCAACCAAATCAAAATCAAAGGTACTGGTTCCAATGCTGACAGAAAGCCGCCCTTCACCCACAGGATCAGTCGCACTGGCATAAAGTGGCGATGCAATTTTATGGGATTGAGCAAGGGATAACACATCAATACTGTATTTTGAAACCGAAGGAGTGCCGCTAATCGAAGCCGTAAGCACTGTTTTATCTGAACTGTTTACCGAGTGAGATTTAATCTTACTGACATCAGAAAATTTTTCTAAAGTAGAATTAAAATTTGACATCATACTTTTTAACATGCCAAACGAACTTATTTTAGATTGAATATTACCTTGACGATTTTGCAACTTTACCAGTGGTTGCCGCTCCACATTCATCAACTGACCAATAATGGTTGGCACATCCAAGCCTGAACCCACACCTGCCGAACTTAACATAACGAATACCTATTCATAAAATGACCAAGTTACCCCGTAAATAACCATCATCAAAAAAACCAGGCCTAGAAAACGAATTCTAGGCCAATGTTTATCCTGCGCTTAACGCAACAACGCCATCACAGACTGCGGGGCTGAATTCGCCTGTGACACCATCGCCATACCCGCTTGTTGCAAGATCTTTGCCTTACTCATATTGGCGGTCTCCATCGCAAAATCCGTATCCTGAATACGAGAGCGAGCAGAAGAGATGTTCTCTTTGACGTTATCCAAATTACGAATCAGTGATTCAAAGCGGTTCATTTTTGCACCCAACACAGAACGGTCTGTATTCACACTGTCAATCGCTTTTTCGTAAGCCAACATCGCCAGACTGGATTCAGCCGCACTGTTAACGGTCATACCACTGACCGAAGCGTTGGTTAAATTATAAGTAACCGGAGTCGCCAAAACATTCGCCACCCCAGTCATCGCCTCTGAAGCAACACCGGTACTGAAATTAACCGCCGTTGCGTTAAGGTCTTGATTAAGCACCATTAAACCATTAGCACCGGCATCCACCGAAGTCGTACCGGCTGCAAACCCCGTCACCGCTGCCGCATTGACACCGTTGACGTTCATCTCTACCGCTGATCCAGAGGTGTTGTACAACACCAAACGACTTTGATCTGCCGCCAAACCCGTATCAATCATGGCTGTAACGCCATGCTGACCTGATTTTGCATTAATATTAGCAACTAAATCCGTCAACCCTGTAGCACCGTCAATGCTGATACCGTTAACACTCACTTCCCCCGTGGCCACCACCGCACCGGTAGCAGCGACCAAATTGGCATCGGTTACATCCAAACTGCTGATGGCTGCATTACCATAACCGAACGCATCCACACCGTGCGCCGAAGATTGACTGTTAATGGCATTAATTTTAGCAATGGAGTTGGTATTGGTCGCAATGGTTGAGCCTACCGCCACACCGTTAATGGTATCGGTGGACGCTACTGCACCTTGAAACTGATTGCGCATTCGATCAGCCAGTGCCATTGAACTCAAGGAAGAGACATCGGCGTAATTAGACGCCACACCCATCCCAGTAGGAGAGAGATTGGAGACATCCACACTGATGGTTTCACCGGTTTTTGCGCCCACTTGAATATTGGCGCTAAAACCACCGGTCAAAAGCTGCTGACCGTTATAACGTGTTTGACTCGTAATACGACTCAACTCATCTTTCAGCTGCGTCACTTCATGGTTCATTGAATCACGATCATTGCTGTTATTATAACTCGCGCCCTGAACTGAAAGGTCGTGCATTCGATTTAAAATATTACTCATTTCATCCATTGCACCCTCAGCGGTTTGCGCAATGGATATTCCGTCATTGGCATTTCTCATCGCAACAGTCAAACCACCAATTTGGGTGGTCATCCGAGTACTGATTGCCATCCCTGCCGCATCATCTTTTGCACTGTTAATGCGCAGACCCGATGACAAACGCTGAATTGCGGTTGTCATCATGGACTGTGATTTATTCAAATTACGCTGTGCATTCAATGATGCAACATTGGTATTAATTGTTTGAGCCATCTCTACTTCTCCTAAAAAAGAATCACACTACATTCTTTTATGCTATCGGTTTATATCTAAGAATCTTTATAAAAAAGAAGAGAGGTCATGAAGATTGTTGAAAGTTTTTATCTTAGAAAATCAAACAGAGATATTTTCTCTACTTTCATAAAAGCCGCTTGCGATGCTTGCAACACCATGCTCTCTTGAGTTAGCTGAGAAATAGCAGCGGTATAATCAAGATCATGAATTTTTGACAGCGATGTTTTAAGTTGAATCAAGTAAGCATCGTTCTCAATGCTTTGTGAATCCAATGAGCTTAAACGCCCCCCCACTTGGGTCTGAAACTCAATGCTTTTTGAGATTGTCGCATCAAATTCAGCGATGCTCTCTGCCAACACCCCAGACAAACGTGTATTGCTGTTAGAGACCGACGAACTGGCCGCCAACGCATCAATAAACTTATTCATGCTGGTAAACACATCCTGCTTAACAGACGGCTCCAAAATCAATTGATCACCTACTTGAGCCGCACCGTGCAACACCACTTTCAAACCATCAAATTCAATCGCCTGCCCAGCAACATAGGTGCTGTTTACCAATACCGTGGTTGCCGTGGTTGTATCCACAAGATCAAATTGAGTGGGCGTATTGAACGTAATCTGATAGCGATTTTGAGTTTGCAAACTCACATCCGTAACAAAAGCCGTACTGGCTGCCAGCGTACCGCCATTATTCAGACCCGCCGTTACCGCCACTCCAGCGGGAGAGTCCACATTCAAAAACAGATCACTGCCCGAATCCGCATCTTTTACTCGCCGAGAGGGGCTGACCTGAATCTCTCTGATGCCTTGATCGCCTTGAAAAGAGACCCCAGCAAGATCACCACTGCCGCTTTTCGCAAACGCCTGTGTCCGGCCTTTAAAACCAGAAAAAAGAAAATCGCCGTTAGCATCTCGCGTATTCACCAGCGACAACAGCTCCTCTTTACGCTCCACCACCTCCTGAGAAACAGCGCTCATCTCCGCCGATGACAGTGAGCCATTATTCGCTTGCAACGCCAAATCTTTCACCCGTTGCAGCAACGAGGTAACATCTGTTAACACCGTATCTTCCAGCTCCAAACGCCCTTGTGCCTGATTAATGTTGCTCTGATATTGCTGAGTCTGATCCACAACCTGCTGCAAATTCAAACTTCGAGCCGCATCAGCTGGATTATCAGACGGACGTAAATTTTTCTGTCCACTGGCTATTTGATGTTGAATATCCGCCAATTTGGTCTGTTGTGCTTGCATTGAACGTAAACTGTGCTGAAACAACTGCGAGGTAGAGACGCGCATTTTTTTCTCCTATCGAACCGCATTTAACAGAGTTTGAAACAGACTTTGTGATGTCGAAATCACTTGTGCTGCCGCTTGATAGGCTTTTTGATAACGCACCAAATTAGCCGCCTCTTCATCCAAATTAACCCCCGCCACCGATTCTCTACGAGCCGTCACTTGATCAAACAACGCTTGTTGAGCATCACGATTCATCGCCGACTTACGAGTAACCGACCCCACATTAACCACCAATTCGCTGTACGCTTCTTGAAAACTGCTTGCCCCTTGATTTAAAACACCTTGAGACTGCAAGGCCGAAATGGACAACATGGCGCGATTGTCTGCCGTACCCCCAACATTGCTGCCAATATTAAAACGATCTCCAGCGTTGGCTTGCCCCTGTAGATTAACCTGCCAGCCGTTTAAATTAACATTATCATTACCACTGTACGCCTGCGCTGCGACCAACACCGCTCCCGTAGTGCCATCCAACAGAGAATAACGGGTCGGAGGAGCATCAAAAACCAAAGTCACCGGAGCCAAAAGAGCCGCATTACCCACATCATTAATGCTCAAACCCGACAGACGTGCAGTGCCGCCATTATTAATCTCTGCTGAGGTTTTTAGCGGTGAAGCCGCCGCAATCTCATTGCCGTTTTTTAGCACCGTTGTCAGTGAGGAGGCGGCCTGTTCCAATGGGTTAATTTGAAAACGATCACCGGCCACTGCGGCGTTATTCACAATCGAAACTGTCACGCCATTCAAAACCAGATCAGGCCCAACACCACTCACTTGCGATGCGCCATTGTCACTTGCCAGTGACCAGGCTGCCCCATCGTAAGAGAGCTGATAATTTTGCGTCGTAAGCTGACTCACATCACTGATTTGCACCGCAACGTTGGCGTTGCCCTGATTGTTTCTATTCGCAAGGGCGCTTGGTTGTGCTGTGCTAAAAAAATCACCGCCCAAATTGCCTTGCAGATCCATACCTTGACGGTGCAGTTGATTTACACTCTGCTCGATACCAACGGCAACACGGCCTAAATGGTTTTTCGCCACCGACAACACTTCATTGCGAAAATCCATCAAACCACCCATCTCCCCGCCCCGAATTTGACTGCTGATGTCACTGCTGCCACCAACGCCCTCATAAACCACCACCAGCTCTCTGGCATCCTCTGCCGACGGTTTCGTGGTTAATTTAAAACTTTCCACACCACTGACCAAAGTCTGACCATTACCAATAAACACGTTCACTGTGCCATCGCCGTTATTTGAGGTTTTTACCGCCACTTTATCGGCCAACAGGGTCAGGAGGTGATCCCGTTGATCCAACAAATCTGGTGAAGCACCCTCTGCGCTGCCCATTAATTTTCCATTCAAACCCTGAATGCCTTCTGCCAAACCGTTAATTTCATTTACCAATTCAGACACACGACCATTAAGGTATTGGCCTTGGTCGTTAAACTGACGATCCAAACTTTGAAAACGGCTGCTCAACGCCTCAGATTCACTCAATAAAGCAATACGTGTCGAACTGGCACCAGGGTCACTGGCCACATCTTGCAACGCCGAAAAAAAGTTTTGCAACGCGGGCGTCATACCCCCTTGAGGATCAGCCAAAATGTCATCAATCGTACGCGCCATATCGTTAAAGGTCTGCAAACGGCTGCTCTCAGAACCGGACTGCTGTAATTGACTGCTCCAAAACCCTTCATACACTCTCTGTGCATCACCTCCAAAAACCCCTGAGCCGGTATTTTTGCCACTCACAGCGGCCTGTAATTCAACACTCTGACGGCTGTAACCGGCCGTACTCACATTGGCAATGTTATGTCCCGCCGTTGCCAATGCGCTTTGGTTGGCCAGCACACCCGACAAGCCTATTGATAATAAATCACTCATTACAGTCCCACCTTTTTCATTTTATAGGTATTAACTTTTCGTCTGCATCGAATCTGCTGCAATAAAACGTCCGCGCATAATACGAATTATTTTATGATCGTATTCAGGGTCAGTGGCATATCCAGCTTTTTTTAGCTCATGCAAGTAACGTTCTGCATCGTTGCTGTTAGCCAACGCCATTTTGTAACGCGGCTGTCTTTTGACGAACTGAATGTAATCATCAATGGACTCTTTCACCGAGCCATACGCACGAAACGCAGCCTTTTCAGTGACAAAACGATCCCGTTTAAACTCAACGGTGTTTATCACCACCCGTTCACCCTGCCAACGCTGATCGGCTTTGATACCAAACAGATTAAAGCTGCTCTGACCTGAGGCCTTTTTTGGAATCTTCTGCCCCCAACCGGTTTCCAAAGCCGCTTGGGCAATCAAAACATTGGCATCAATGCCTATTTTTTTCGCAGCGGCAACGGCGTAAGGTCGAAGAGAAGCGACAAATTCCGCCGGTGACTCTGCGGAAAAAGGCCGCTTCAACTCAGCCATTTCAGCCATTGGCCGTGTTGTTATGGGCTGTGCCTGAGGCGCTGTTTTTTCAGCTTGGAAATGACCTCTTTCAGGCACAGAAAAAAGCCTTTTAGACTCTTTAGCCTCTGTTTCGGGAGTGGTAGAGAGCTGCTGTTGCAGCAAATTTGAGATACCAAAACTGCCCCGCGAGGCCATTGTTACCGACAATTGATCATCGAACATCTGTTGGTAAAACTGAGTCGCTTGACTGTCAAAAAGACCTTCGCCACTGCTAACACTGGCATCGCGCATACTTTTTAACATGATCTTGATAAAAAAAGCTTCAAACTGCTGTGAGACTTTTTTTAAGGTTTCCTGTTGACCGCCTGCCGCTCTCGCTTGGTATTTCAAACTGCTCAAAGAACGGTTATCAAAATAAAAGTCACCATTCAGACTCACAATACACTCCTTAAATCACAATCAATTGCGCCTTCAACGCACCCACCTGTTTTAAGGCTTCTAAAATCGCCACCAAATCACCTGGAGCCGCCCCGACCTGATTAACCGCTTTCACAATTTCACTCAAGGTCACCCCAGAATCAAACAAAAACATGCGATTGTTCTCTTGAGTCACTTCAATATCCTCTTTAGGCACCACCACCGTTTCACCTTGAGACAACGCACCAGGCTGGCTGACAATGGGGTTGGAAGTAATGCTGACCGTCATGCCGCCGTGGGTCACCGCTGCCGGAGAAACGGTGACGTGGCTGCCAATCACAATGGTTCCGGTGCGGGAATTAATAATGACTTTTGCCGCAGCTTCCCCAGGCACCACCTCTAAATTTTCTAAAAAAAGAGATAAAACCCACCCGCTGACCGCTCTCTTTTGGCGCTGAAACCCGAATGCTGGCCGCATCCAACGCCACGGCGGTCTTGGCTCCCAAGGTACTGTTTAAGGTATCGGTCAAATGTTTGGCGGTGGTAAAATCAGGTGAGTGCAGCAGCAGTTGAATGTAATCAGTTTGATTTAAAGCGGTTAACACCTCGCGTTCCACCATCGCCCCATTAGGAATACGGCCTACACTGGGAATGTTCAACGTCACACTGGAGCCGTCTTTGCCCTCGACACCAAAGCCCCCCACCACCAAACTGCCTTGAGCAATGGCGTAAATATTACCGTCAACGCCTTTTAAAGCGGTCATTAATAAACTGCCGCCACGCAAACTTTTCGCGTTACCCAAAGATGAGACGGTAATATCAATGCTTTGCCCCACCTTAGAAAACGCGGGCAACTCCGCATGCACAATCACCGCCGCAATGTTTTTCACCTGCGCTTTAACATTCGAGGGTAAGGTGACACCGTACTGACTTAACATCGACTTTAAACTTTGCAGCGCAAAAGGCGCTTGGCTGCTTTGATCTCCCGAGCCATCCAAACCCACCACAATGCCATAACCAATCAATGGATTACTGCGCACGCCCGCAATGGAAGCCAGATCTTTAATCCGTTCTGCTGAGCCGATCGAAGGCAGCAGCGCTACACACATAAAACCGAACAAACCCACTCGCTTCAATACACGCATAATCATTCTCTAAAAAAACCAATATTCACTGGATATGAGACGCGATAACCAGCCTTGACTGTTAGCATCGCCAATGGTGCCGTCGCTGCCGTAATAAATTTTGGCATTGGCCACTTTTATCGAAGCGATGGTGTTGTCAGCACTGACGTCTTGCGGACGCAGCACTCCAGAAAAGCGCACCGATTCAGAACCTTGATTAATACGTATCAACTTTTCCCCTCTCACCCTCAAATTGCCATTGTTTAAAATCTGTACTACCGAAACGGTAATATCACCTTTGAGGCTGTTGCTCTGACTGCTGTCGCCGTTGCCTGAAAAACCTCTCTTGGCCTTCACCCCCGCATCCAATACCGGCAGACCACGATAGTTACCGGCACCGCCAAACAGAGTAGCAACGCCAATGTCAATTTGATCGTTCTTCGAGGTGCTGGTGGAAGCCAAAGTTGAAGCGTTGGTTCTTTCACTCAATAAAATGGTTAAAATATCGCCCACCTGATAGGCTTTATTATCTTTAAAGAGCGAAATCGAACTGTTTTGTCGATAAATAGCACCGTTCAGCAGTGTATTTTTTTTACTCTCTGGCGTGCGATCAATGGTTTCAAATTCAGTAGCCGCAAAGCGTTTTTTTTCATGGCTGGCACACGCACCAATGGACAAGATCAAGACGCTAATAAAAGCGCTTCGAATTAAAAACCACATAATCGACTCACTCCATAAGGGTAATGTAAAATTTATACATTATTATTCAAAAACTTCAACATGCCATCTGCTGCCGAAATGGCTTTTGAATTCATCTCATAAGCACGCTGAGTCTCAATCAAATTCACCATCTCTTCCACCACATTCACATTGGACGTTTCGAGTGAGCCTTGGTTTAAACGACCTATGCCATTAAAACCCGGTGTGCCGGTCTGTGCTCCACCACTGGCTGCGGTTTCCAAATAGAGATTTTCACCAATGGATTGCAAACCAACGGGATTAACAAAATCCGCCAACTGAATGTTACCCACTTGAATCGGATCACTGTTACCTGGCAACATCACCGACACCGTACCGTCGTCACCGATGGTGATGCTCTGCGCCCCAGATGGAATGGTTATATTGGGTTGCAAAGCGTAACCGCTGGAGGTCACCATCTGACCTTGGTTGTCCAAATTAAAACTGCCATCACGGGAGTAAGCTAAATTGCCATCGGGCATCGCAATCTGAAAAAACCCCCGACCGTTAATCGCCATATCAAAAGAATTATTGGTCTGAACAATATTACCTTGAGTATGCAGCTTTTCCGTCGCTACCAGACGTACACCGGTGCCAATAGACAACCCTGAAGGCAGTTGCGTATCTTGCGAGCTCTGCCCCCCTGCTTGACGTACATTTTGATACAGCAGGTCTTCAAATACCGCTCGGCTGCGTTTAAAGCCGGTGGTGTTCACATTAGCTAAGTTATTCGACACCACCGACATTTTTGCCTGCTGTGCATCCAAACCTGTTTTTGCCACCCAAAGTGCAGGGTTCATAGGTGCTCCTTTTTTAGTCTCTTTTAGCCCATACGCAACAAGCGAGCCGAAGCAGCGTCGTTATCTTGAGCGGCTTTCATTAATTTAATCTGCGCCTCAAATGCACGAGAATATTCGATTAAATTAACCATCGCTTCAATGGCGTTGACATTACTCGATTCCAACGTGCCACTGCTCAACCGCACGCGGGCATCGGCCTCCAACAACTCCCCTGATCTTGGGTGAAACAGCGCATCATTGCCCTTATACAGCTCACCCTCATTGGGCTGCACCAATTTAATCCGATCAATTAACACCATTGAGGTTGCCGGTTGCCCCAAAGGTTGAATGCTGATACTGCCATCCGCCGCAATCAGCACATTGTCGTGGGGCGGTAAACTGATCGGCCCACCCTCTCCCAATATCAATTCACCAGAACCGTTACGCAACAAGCCATTGCTGTCCAAACGCAGATCACCACGGCGACTGTAGGCCTCTTCACCTTGGTCTGATTCCACTGCCATCCAACCTTTACCCGTAATGGCCACATCCAAAGCCCGCCCTGTGGACTGAAGATCCCCAGCTTGAAAATCAGCACCGGCTCGCTCCGTTTCCGCATAAACACGGCTGGGCTGACCTGGGCCGTAAACGGGCAGCTGTTTAAAATAATCAATATCAGACTTAAAACCGGTGGTATTTAGATTGGCCAAATTATTACTGTTACTGGTCTGCGCTAACATAATATTTTTAGCGCCGCTCATCGCCACATAAAGCACACGATCCATAAATCACTCCAGCCTAAATGTTCATAATCGTTTGCGTCAGCGAACTGGAGGTCTCAATCGCCTTAGCATTGGCCTGAAAATTACGTTGCGCGGTAATCAATTTAACCAATTGCTGGGTTAAATCCACATTGGAAGCCTCCACCGCGCCACCTTTGACCGCACCGAGACGACCGTTATTGGCCTCACCCGCCATCACCGCACCAGAATCAATCGTTTCCACCCAAGCACTGTTACCCACAGACTGCAATCCCTGAGGATTACGAAAATCAGCCAAGGCTACTTTCCCCAAGGGACGACTTTCTCCGTTACTAAAATTGGCCTGCACTAAACCATCCTCAGAAATACTCATACCACTCAATGAACCAGTGGTATTGCCATCTTGCGCCAAACTCAGAACCGCAAATGCAGAAGAAAATTGGGTGCTGCCACTGTAATTGCTGCTCAAAGTCAAAGGGTCGGCACCGTTGGACAAAGGAAAACCGGCAAACGAAACAGCACCGCCTACAGGCGCAGTTAAAGCCCCTGTAGGGTCAAACTGCAAGGTCTCACTGCCATTTGCGGTTAAAGCAGCACCATCCAAAAAACTGCGACTCTCCCAGCTGTTATTTACCGCACTGGTTTTAAAAAAATAATTGGTCATTACATGGGTATTACCCAAAGAGTCATACACCGTCGCCGAAGTTGAGTGGTTATAGGTGGTGGCATTCAATGGATCAAATCCCGCCACAGGCAATACCGGAGCAGTCGCCGGAAAATTAGCCGACAATGAGATAGAAGTCGTCGCCGTTGGCGCACCGAACTCTTCTGGGATCAACAGCGGCCCTGCTGAGGAAAGATTAGAAGAAGAGACCGTGCCATCGGGGTTAACCGGAAAAGCCTGCATAAATTGGCCGGAGCTATTAACCACATAACCGTCCTGATTGACATGAAACCCTCCGGCGCGGGTATACACTCGATCAGCACCATCGGGCGTATTTGATGCCACAAAAAAGCCGCGTCCACTGATGGCCAAGTCCAAACTGTTGTTGGTGAATTCCAAATTACCCTGACTGAAATTTTGATTCACCGCAGCCAGCTGAGCACCGGAGCCAATGTTGCTGGCACCGGTTGCGCTGAACACATCGGAAAATTCCGTACGCGAGCCTTTAAAACCAATCGAACCCACATTGGCAATGTTATTACTGGTTACACTCAGATCTGAGGCAGCAGCATTTAAACCACTCAACGATGTATTAAATGACATTTTTCACGCTCCAAAAAATTACTGAATTCGTTTGGCTTGGCTCAAGGGCAACAGACCCATGCCTTCCAAATCCAACATAACCTCACCACCACCGTTGGCCATCGTCACACTGTTTACCCGTGCGGTGGCAAAGGTTGGGTAACTCTGTGTCAGCCCATTTTGCTGGCCTTCTGCCACCACGCTGTATTCACCCAATGGCGCCGTGGATCCATTTGCGGTGAAACCATCCCAGTGGTATTTCAATAGGCCGCCACCGTCATTAACCACCGATACGCTCTGCACCAACTGACCCGCTGCATCGTAAATATTTACCTTTATGTTCTGCGCTGCACTGCCAGCCCCAATCTCACCGCGCATTCCAACGTCCACTTGCAGACTGTTTCGATCACTGCTGACCAATACATCTCGACCGATCAGGCTGGCCGCTTGCAAGGTCTGATTGGACTGCAAAACCGAACTCACCTCAGAAAAAGAGTCTTGCAAACCTTGAATGCCATTAACCGTACCAAACTGAGCCATCTGCCCCAAAAATGCGCTGTTATCCATCGGTGAAAACGGATCTTGATTTTTCATCTGGGTGGTCATTAACTCTAAAAAAGCATCCTGACCCAGCTCTTTTGCACTGCCATTGTCTGTTTGGGCTGCGCTGCTCAAACCGGCCTGCTCATAAATCGTTGTTGCATTACTTATTGCCACCATCACTCATCTCCTAAACGTTTATTCACCTAACATCAACGTGCGTAACAGCAATTTTTTGGAGGTATCCAAAACATCAATGTTATTTTGATACGAGCGTGAGCTGGAAATCATATTGGCCATCTCCTCCACTCGATTCACATTGCTCGCATAGACATTTCCCTCGCCATCGGCCAAGGGGTGATCCGGAGCGTAACGCACATCAACAGGCGCATGGCTCTCCACCACCCCACGCACCTGTACGGCAACCGAAGGATTATTTTTCACCCCATTTAAAACCGCCTGAAAAATAGGTGCGCGAGCATGATATGCCTCCTTTGCAGAGCCACTGACCGTATCGGCATTGGCCAAATTACTGGCGGTGATGTTCAAGCGCAGAGATTGCGCACTCATGGCGGAACCCGCCACATCAAAAACAGAAAATAGAGACATAATCAATTGCCCTTAATGGCCGTTAACAGGCCTTTGAATTTACCGCCAAGCAATTGCAGAGTGGCTTGATAACGAACCGAATTTTCCGAAAAGGCCGCTTTTTCCAATTGAGGATCCACCGTATTGCCATCCAAAGAGGCCTGATTCGGATTACGATATTGCAACACCGTAGAAAACGAACGGTTGGAAGCAGTGATATGCCGTGGATTGTTGTGCGACAGTGGCAATGGAGACGCCTGCTGTGATTGTGATAATATTGATCTGAAATCAATATCTTTGGCTTTGTAATTCGGTGTGTCCGCATTGGCGATATTAGAAGCTAAGATCACCGTACGCTGCGAACGCAAATAGAGCGCTTTCTCATGCACTCCTAATACTTTATCAAAGTTGAACCCCATTTCAGCTCCTTGTCACTGTAATAACAATGCAGGGGCAGTATGTATGCCAACAAGGAATTCAACTCATCTCTTGCAACGCTTTCATATTTTTAATAATCGATTTAGCCAAGGCATCGGAACTGAATTTAGAGATAAATTCATCAGCGCCCACTTTACTCACCATCGACTGGTTAAATCCGCCACTTAATGAGGTGTGCAAAATGACTTTTAGATGCTTTAGATCGTCGTTTTTACGGATGTTTCGAGTTAAAGTATAACCGTCCATTTTTGGCATTTCGATATCTGAAATAATCATTGCCAAACGTTCAAACTCAGGATCAGCGTTGCTCGCCCAGCCACTCAACAACGTCAGTGCTTCTTCACCGTCCAATGCCAACACCGTTTCACAACCAATTTGCTCTACGGTGCGTTTGATCTGGTTGCGTGCCACCACCGAGTCATCAACGATCAAGATCAGCTTTTTCTCACAGTGATCCAAACAATCCGATTGAATGTACTTATCGGAGAGAGACTCATCTGTACCGATCACCTCGGATAAAACCCGCTCCACATCAATGATCTCAATCATCTCACCGTCAATTTTAGTCACCGCCGTTAAATAACTGGAGTTGATTCCTCCCTTAGGCAAGGGCAAGATATCCTTCCAACTCTGGTTGACAATACGATCCACCGCAGAAACCAAAAAACCCTGCATATTATTATTATATTCAGTAATAATTAGGAAGGATGACTTCTGCTCATCCATATTCATCGCACGTAAACCGATAGAGAAACTCAAATCCATCACTGACATGGTGGTGCCTCGAATGTGCGCCATGCCTCGAATCACTGGATGAGCTTTGGGGATCACAGTCAAAGGTGGGCATTGAATCACCTCCCGCACTTTGAACACGTTGATACCAAAACATTGCTTACCAGAGAGACGAAACAACAGCAGCTCCATTCTGTTTTGCCCTGCCAGCTGCGTACGGGTATCTACAGAAGCGATAAATCCAGCCATATAAAAAATTTCCGTTAATGTCTTGACACCAAAATGATCCTGAGACCTTGAACCTATTATTATTTGAGCAATAAACAATCCAGCTCAAACACAACAACTTGATCTGGAACAGCTATTGCTTGGTAACAATACAAGGCTATTTTAAACAGCCAACCAAAACAAATAAGACATTATTTATCAAGTAGTTAGAAAATGAATTCAATAACCGTCAAATTTTCACCACTCAATATCAAGTCTTTCATAGGCTGGTTAAGGGTCACTCTATTCGCCTCTGTGCTGTTTCACAGTCCCAATATATTTGCGGTTAATCAAACACTATCTTTAGAGATAGAGCACGAAATCATAAAATTTATTCAAAAAAACAGCAGGCTATCTGCAACCAACCTTGAAATCGAAGTCAATACATTAGATCAAAACCTGAAACTAAAACCCTGCGATAAAAAAATAGAAGTTGCCTATGCAGGTAAACAGAACAATACCGGCAGAGTGCTGCTTAAAGTACATTGCTCTGCTCCACATCGCTGGAAAATTTATTTAAGCGCCAAAATAGACTACAAAGTCACAGTCCTCATGACTCGTCGCTCTTTACCTAAAAACAGTATTTTGACTTCAAAAGACATCAACATAACCGAGCAAAAATTATCAAACCTACCTCGCGGTTATTATTCAAGTCTAAGTGAATTGAACGGATTACAAACCAAACGAATCTTACGAAAAAATCAAATCATCTCACCGTATCAACTGACAAAACAGGATCTGATTAAATCAGGAGATACAATTTTACTGATTGCTCAACGGGCGGGAATTAGGGTTAGCATGCAAGGACGTGCGCTAAACAAAGGTGCAAATGGTGATAAAATTCGAGTTAAAAACAGCAGTTCTGGACGTATTATAGAAGCCACGGTGATTCGAAATGGTGTTGCATCGGTTGTTTATTAATATGAACACGATGACTGTTTGCTCAATATGAGCAAATTTCAGCCGTTACAAGACCGTGATTCTTAATTACCCCACTCTATTGGAGCAACCTAACATGTCTTACACAGTCCCCAGCCTTACAAACAACCGTACTGCTACTCTACCCAGCAATTCACAGACCAATAACGAATCCAGCAGTGGCAACAGCAAAATAACCGCCATCCAACCTACCACCAAAACCGATGTGCTTACTCTCAGCCAAACCGCCAAAAGCCTCAACAGCAACGAGCAACTTCTCTCTGCCAAACCAGAAATAGATCTAGAAAAAGTCGCCAGTATCAAACACGCATTGGCCAATGGAACCTACCCCTTGGATGCCGAAAAAGTGGCTGCCAAGTTCATAGAAATAGAAGGTCTTTTAGGAAAACTGTAATGCACAACCACGCAGCCCAAATTCAAGATGAAAACCTATACCGCATTCTTGGCAAAGAGTACGATACCAGTCGGCAATTGCTGAGTTGCCTAGAAAAAGTCTCTGTGGCGCTGAAAAGCGGCGATATGGAGCCGCTTTCCGACCTGATTCAGGCTGAAAATCGCCTCAGCCAACAACTGGAACATCTCTCCGATAAACATCGACGTCTCATCAGCAAAGAAGGTTACGCTTTTAGTAATAAAGGCATGAACGATTATCTGCGTGACAAACAAGCCCCCACAGCAGTCAAAGAGGAGTGGCGCACAACCGTAGAGCTACTGGCAAAATGTGAGCATGAGAACCAACAAAATGCACTCCATACCCATCAACAGAAAAATTTAATCGAAGACGCACTACGCGTGCTGCAAGACAATTCTGATGCACCACACATCATCTACAACGCTCAGGGCAAGTCACAACTGAATGAGTGGAGAAAAAGAACCTTAGGCAATGCCTAATTATTTAGAAGAGGAGTTATTATCGTCATCGGATTTACCGAACAAAAACGAGGTCATGCTGCCCATAAACAACAGCAACATGCCGTACGGAGTTAGAGCAAGGATATTAACACCCCAGCTGTCTGGATAAAGAAACAGAACGCTAAAACCGACAACAAAACCAAAAACCGTCACAAACAAACCGATATAGGTCATTAAACGCCCTATCAGATCCATAACGACGATCTCAAAATGAAGTGGTGGAGCTAGGCGGGATCGAACCGCCGACCTCTTGCGTGCCACGCAAGCGCTCTCCCAGCTGAGCTATAGCCCCACAAATGTGGAAGAGCGCGCAGTCTAAGTGGAGGAGACTTCGCTGTCAATAGGATTTTTCCCCACTGCCAACAGCGCCTCCACTTGACGTAGATCCGCCTCTGTATCAATGCCATGTCCTGGCACCAACAAAGACTCACCGCAATGGATTTTCACCCCATTCCAGAGCGCACGAAGCTGCTCCAAAGACTCCAACTGCTCCAACTCACACAATTCCATATCACGATAGGCATGTAGAAAACCAACCCGATACGCATAGAGACCAATGTGGCGAAAGGCCGTATTCACCGAAGTGCTCTCTAACTCCAGAGCATCCCGCTCCCACGGAATCGGCGCACGACTGAAATAAAGCGCGTAATCCTGACGATCTCGCACCACCTTCACTACATGAGGGTCGTGCAGCTCACTGGCACTGTGAATCGGCCAACAGAGCGTAGCGATGCCTGCTTGCGGATGTTGATGCAGATTAAGCGCCACCTGATTGAGAATCTCCGGCGGAGTCAGAGGTTCATCGCCTTGCAAATTGACCACCAGCGTCTCATCAGGCCAAGCGAGTTGTTGTGCCACCTCCGCAATGCGGTCGGTGCCCGAACGGTGCAGATTCGAAGTCATGCAGACCTTCGCGCCCAATTCCTCGGCCAGCCGATAAATACGCTCATCGTCCGTGGCAATCACCACCTCACTGGCCTCGCTTTTTAGCGCCTGTTCGTAAACGTAGGTCAACATCGGTTTGCCTGCCAACAGCGCCAACGGTTTACCCGGCAGACGGCTAGAAGCGTAACGGGCTGGAATCACAATACGAAAATCACAACTCATGATTCTAACTCCGCAAGCCCTCAACCTCCTCCAGCGTCAATTTGCGCGCCTCCTCTTCCAACATCACCGGCACATCGTCGCGCACCGGATACGCCAACGCATCGGCTTTGCAAATCAACTCCGCCGCTTTTTTATCGTACATCAGCGGGCTTTTGCACAACGGGCAAACCAAAATATCAAGCAGACGTTTATCCATCACATTTCCTTTTCACTGCCGCCAAAAACGACGTTATAAACGGTTGATCCAACTCTGCCGTAACCGGCAGATAATACATGTTCTGTGGTGTTTGCAAAGCCTGACACTTCACCGCGTCTTTTTCCGTCATGATCACCGCGAAATCGTCTTCAAAGTACAGATCCTCCGCTTGCAAAGCGTAATGATCCGGCAGAGGGTGTTCTATCACCTGCAGCCCTACGGCACGCAACTGGGCAAAAAAACGTGCGGGATTACCAATGGCCGCCACCCCATGCACCTGCTGACCGATAAAATCAGCCAACGGGCGAGAAGCCGCATCAGAGAGGCAAACCAATCGCTCACCGCGCAGATCAAAGCCCAGCTCATCACGGTCACGAGCGCCGTTAATCAAAACCCAATCCACCGAATTTAAACGCGCGGGCGACTCTCGCAACGGACCTGATGGCAAGCGCCAACCGTTACCCAAGCGCCGCTCACCGTCCAGCACCGCAATCTCAAAATCTCGCTGCAAAGCGTAATGCTGTAAACCGTCATCGCACAAAATCAGATCACATTCCGCTTGCGCCAACAGATGCAGCCCCACCTCGTAACGCTGCGGCCCCACCGACATCGGGCAACCGCTGCGACGCACAATCAACAGCGGTTCATCCCCCACCCAGCTTGCCTCACTGCCAGCCGAAACGCTCTGTGGCCAACAATCGGCATCACCGCCATAACCACGGCTGATGATCCCCACCCGATAACCGGCTTGTGTAAGCTCTTTAGCCAAAGCCACCACCAGCGGTGTTTTACCCGTGCCACCCACCGAAATATTACCCACCACCACCAGCGGTACCGGCAATCTGTTTGATTTCAACCACCCCCAGCAGAAAAACACTCTGCGCAGCCAAGCCAATAGGGCAAACAACTGCGACAATGGCCACAAAAGAACAGAGAGCCAACTGCGGCGATACCAGTGCGACTCGATAACCAAAACTACAGAGTCTTTTCAGTAGCGAATTGCAATTGGTGCAGCGCCGCGTACGCGCCCTGTTTCGCCAACAGATCGTGATGACTGCCGCGCTCAACGATCTCACCCGCCTCCATCACCATGATCTGATCGGCGTGTTCAATAGTAGAGAGTCGATGAGCGATCACCAAGGTGGTGCGGTTGTGCAACAACGCCTCTAAACCCGCTTGAACATGGCGTTCAGAATGAGTATCCAGTGCTGAGGTGGCCTCATCCAGAATCAAAATCGGCGCGTTTTTCAAAAAGGCACGAGCAATAGCCAAACGTTGCCGCTGCCCACCGGAAAGCAACACACCGTTCTCGCCCACCTGAGTTTGATAACCATCAGGCAACGCTTCGATAAACTCATCGGCGTGTGCCGCCTTGGCCGCCTGCTGAATCGCCTCCAGACTTGATTCCGCCAGTTTTCCATAGGCGATGTTATTGGCAATGCTGTCATTAAACAGGGTCACATCTTGACCCACATAGGCCAACTGATCCCGCAAGCTGGCCAAACTGACCTCGGTAATGGGCTGATCATCGAGTAAAATATCACCCGCTTGCGGTTCATATAAACGGGTCAGCAAATTGGCCAAAGTAGATTTGCCGCTGCCCGAACGCCCCACAAAGGCCACCGTCTGCCCTGCTTGCATCTCAAAACTGATGCCTTTTAGCACCTCGCCTTTGTCCGCTTGGTAGGCAAAACGCACCTCACGAAAAGCCACCTTGCCGGTGACCTTCTGCAACGCCATCTGGCCTTGATCCGGCTCCGACTCTTGATCCAGCAGCTCAAAAATACTCTGCCCCGCTGCGATGCCTTTTTGCAGCTCTTCATTGACCATCGTCAGCCGTTTCAAGGGCGCAAACAGCATCATCATAGCGATCATAAAGGACATAAAAGTGCCAACAGTAACCTCATCAATCATTCTCTCACGGGTAGCTGCAAAAATAATCGACGCCAACGCCAACGCCGCCAAAGACTGCACCAAAGGCACACTGATGGCGCGGGTTTTAATCATCTTCATCTGTTGCGCGCGATTCTCTTCATTGAGTTTTTCAAAGCGCTCATTCTCGTACTCAGTGCCACCGAAGATCTTCACCACCCGATGGCCCTCAATCGCCTCTTCCACCACATGGGTCACCTGCCCCATAGAGCCTTGAATGCGGTGGCTGATGCGGCGAAAACGGCGCGTAATGGTGCCAAAAATCCAGGCCATAAACGGCCCCACCAGCAAAAAGCCGAGGGTCATATAGGCATTGAGGTAAAACATCCAAGCCAGCAGCCCAAAAATGGTCAAGCTGTCACGAATCAAAACCGTCAAAGAGTTGGTGGCCGCCGAAGAGACGCGCTCCACATTGAAGGTCAGTTTGGAGATCATCTCCCCCGCCGAACTGCGGTCGTAGATCGCCGTCGGCAAGGTGATGAGTTTATGAAACATCTGCTGGCGCAACTGCTTAATGATATGCCAACCCACGTAGGCCATAAAATAGGTGGCAAAAAACCCCGCCACACCACGGGCGACAAAGATCCCCATCAGCACCAGTGGCAACCAAAAAATGACCTCGGGATCCCGCTCAACAAAACTGCCATCCAACAGCGGCTTCATCAAGGCTGCAAAAGCCGTATCCGTAGCGGCATAAACCGCCAGACCCAAAACAGAAACGCCAAAATAACGCCAGCGTCCGGCAACATAAGAGAGCAGACGACGATAGGTATTCAGCCCCTGAGAAGAGGCTGTTTCAGAAGAAGCCACCCACCTTACTCCGAGCTGCGGGTCGTGGCGATGGAGAGACGCACCAAACCGAGCTGCGCCGCCGCATCCATCGCCGTGATCACCGCTTGATGCGGTGTCTGCGCATCAGCACGAATCACCAAAGGTAGGTCTTTATTAGCCGAGGAGAGTTTAGCCAACGCCGAAACCAAAGTACTCAGCTGATTGTTCACCAATTCCTGACCGCCAATAAAGTAGTCTCCAGTGGCATTGATGACGATCTGCAACGGCTGCACTTCAACGAGTGTATTGGCTGTGGCTTCGGGTAATGACACCTTCAACTCCGACTCACGCTGAAAAGTAGTGGATACCATAAAGAAGATCAGCAATAGAAACACCACATCAATCAATGGCGCAATATTGACATCCAGTTCCTCTCGTGGCCGAGACTGGAACTTCATCCCGCATCCCCCGCATCACGGCTACGCTCGCCGTGCATCACCTCCACCAGCTTGATCGCCTCTTGCTCCATCTCAATCACCAACTCATCCACTTTGCCACGGAACAAGCGATAGAACATCAAGCTCGGGATGGCCACAGACAGACCTGCAGCAGTAGTAATCAAAGCTTGAGAAATCCCTCCCGCCAATTCACTTGGATTGCCCACACCGGCACTGGTGATGGTGGTAAAAACGCTGATCATGCCCACCACCGTACCGAGCAAACCCAGTAGCGGCGTAATAGCGGCAATGGTGCCGAGCGCATTGAGAAAGCGTTCCAGCTCGTGCGCCACATGCCGCCCCGCTTCTTCAATACTCTCTTTCATTACCTCACGGCTGTGGTGACGGTTTTGCAGCCCAACAGCCATAATACGCCCCAACAAAGAACCTTGTTGTAACTGGCGAGTAGCCGCACCATCCAGGCTGGTGGTACCATTCCAGAGCTTCCAAATCTGTGCTGCACGGTGCTGCGTTGGCAAGACATTACCAAAGCGCAACGCCCAAAAACGCTCCACCACAATCGCCAAAGCGACCACGGAACAGAGCAGTATTGGCAACATCAACCAACCGCCTGCTTTTACCAATTCAAACACAGCTGCACACCCTCGTTGTGATTCTTAAAATAAGGTCAGCAATGATACTCTGTTTCGCTGCCTTTTTAACACACTTCCAAAGAATCTCGGCGCTCTAACTCCGATTGATCAAGCGACCCCTCACCGCTGCGCAGCTGGAAAAAGCCAATCAACTGTTGCAATTGCACCGACTGACCGCGCATCTCTTCCGCCGTTGCCGCCAACTCTTCCGAGGCCGAGGCGTTCTGCTGAGTCACCTGATCCAACTGCCCCATCGTATTGGCAATCTGCCCTACCCCAACAGACTGAGACTGAGACGAGAGGCTGATCTCCTCCACCAACGTGGCGGTTTTATTGATGCTCGGCACCATCTCTTCCAGCACCGCCCCCGCTTGACGGGCAATATCAACGCTCGAACTGGCCAACGCACCGATTTCCGATGCGGCGGTTTGGCTGCGTTCCGCCAGTTGACGCACTTCGGAAGCCACCACCGCAAACCCTTTGCCGTGTTCACCGGCACGTGCCGCTTCAATGGCCGCATTGAGCGCCAAAATATTAGTCTGAAAAGCGATCTCCGCAATCACCGAGATTTTCTCCTCAATCTGACTCATTGCAGTCACGGTCTCTTTGACCGCCTTACCGCCTTTTTTAGCCGATTCAACCGCCAAAGTAGCAATGCCTCCCGTGGTTTTAGCGTTGTCGGCATTCTGTCTAATCGAGTCGTTCATTCGTTCAACACTGGCCGAGGTCTGCTCCATACTGGCCGCCTGCTCACTTGCACCGTGGCTCAAACTCTGTGCCGTGCTGCTGACCTGTTTCGAGGCATTGGAAATCGCATCGGCATTTTCACGCACATTACCGATCACCTGTGAAAGCCGGTCAATGGTGGTATTGGCGTCTTGTTTTAGCTGTGCAAACACGCCTTGATAATCGGCCTCAATGCGCTGGGTCAAATCCCCTTCCGACAACGCTCGCAACACCCGCATCACATCGCCAATGCCGGTTTCGCTGGTCTGTAAAACGTCGTTAATACCCGTTGCCAAACGCTGATAAAAACCCGACTTATCTTGCACATCAATGCGACGGCTGAAATCACCGGCCACTGCGGCATCCACAATCGCGCTGACCTCTTTTTCCACTTCCGCTTCAGCGGTACGATTGTTCCATTCCGCCACAATCCCCACGCGCTGACCGTCATCATCCAACACGGGGCTTACAATCAAATCCAAATCCAACCCCGCCACCTTAATATTCGACTCAGTGCTGCTGTTCAGGCTCGCCAACAGGGAACGCTGATGGCTTGGGTTACGGTGAAACAAGTCGATGTTTTGCCCCAATAAAAAATCGGGGTTAAAGTTTTTAATCACGGTTTTCAGTTGCGGGGCAATCTCTCTCATCAAGGTACTGGCGGCGTCGTTCATATAGATAATATTCAGATCCGCATTGGTTAACATCACATTGGCAGAGGTGCTGTCCAGCGCTGATTTAATCCGCGCATTGGCCGCCGATATTTCGCGTTCCGATTCAATGCGCTGTTTCAAATTATTCTGCATAATTTGAAACGCCTTCAATAATTGACCGGTTTCATCTTTGGATGACACATTAATCGTAGAACTAAAATCATCATTGGCAATACGGTTGGCCACCGAGACGGCGGCTTTAATCGCTTTGGTAATGCCCGAGGTAACAAAGAAGGCCAGTGATAAACCCACCAACAACGAAACAACAATAACAGCCAACAATAACAAATGGGTACTGCTCACCACCGATTCTACCGTTACACCCACATCATCTAATTCATTCCAAGCGATGGCCTGAATGCGCAATGCAGCATCAGCAATCCTCTCACGCAGGGGGTCTAACACAGCAGAAATCAGTCGATCACGCTCTTTAATCGCAATCACCAAATCTTCAAAATCTGTTCCATAATGATGCAGTTCTTTCTCAATCTGCTCTAACCACTCTCGTCGACGCGGATCGGTAATGGCATCGTCCATCTCATAAAAACCGCTTTCTGTGGCCAGCATTTCCATCCGAAATCGCTCTGCATCTTGCCCAAGATGACTCACCACATAATGCTCTAGAAAAACACTGGCGTTCATAAAAGACTTTAGGGACACCAAAGCCGCCTCAGCCACCACCATTTTTTTATCGACAAAGGCCATCTCAGCAATATCAATTAATAATTTTTCCGTTTCAGGGCCGTGTTGCTGCAACAGTTGTTGCAACAGATCACGCTGCTGATTCATCTGTGGCACCACCTGTTGTAAAAAAATACGATTGTATTGCTGATCTTGAGACAACAATAAAGCAACCACTTTTTTCTCTTCGTCACTCTCCACCAACGCGGTTAAACGCTCGCCAATCTCCTCGCTACTCATCTGTAAAACCTCGAAACGCCCCGCATCAAACGGATCACCGGTGCGCAAATACGTCTCTACCACGGTCTCTTTTTTCAATAAATTATGCAACAGCGCCGTGGCCTCATTCGCCTCGGGCACCAACACCGTGGTCAACAGGGATACATCCTCACCTATCGTATTGAGCTTCCACCACGTCACCCCACCCGAGAGCAGCAGAAACAGCGCCACCACAGCAGGCAACGCCATAATTTTGCTGGCCAATTTCATATCCATCATTTTTAACAACATGGTTCAACTCCAAAACCAACATGAATCATCTCATTCACTCGAAAAACCAACCTTAACTTTTCGTCAAAGCCCTGATGTTTTCTGCAATCAACTGCATCTGAGACAACACATCAGCAGGGTGTTTTCCTTCCAACAGTTCAACCTCAGGACGAGGCGTATTGATTTCCAGTGCCACTTTAATGCGCACCAGTTCCGCCAATAAAATATGGGTGGTGTCGTACACATCAGAAGGGGTGATTTTGCCATTGGGGAAGCTCGGTGCGCGCAGTGGCTCGATGTTTAATTTACGCTGCAAACGAGCCAGCAGGTGCATGTTTTTAAAACTCTGTAAATTGACATCTTTGGGCTGCTTATTCGCAACGGATTCAGGTGCTTTTGTTAATACAGAAAACCCCAACTTAGTTGAAATTTGCCCCAGCTCCGCCAAAATCAAGCGACTGTTGCGAAACACAAATGAAGGCTTAATCTCACCGGCTACAGCATCCAAAAGATAAGAGACATTCCACATATTTTCATACGCATCGGAGGGACGTTTACCCGCCACAAATTGCGGCTCTTGAATCTCTTCAGCGATCTCTAGTTTTTTCTTCAAACGACGCAACTCAAGCAAAATACGCTCACTGACGGCAAACACCTCCGTTGGCGATATGTTTCGAATCGGAATACTGCCAACCTCTGTCGGAGTCAGTCCCTGCCGCGTTTGCGCGCGCGCCACTTTCTCCATCACCTCTAAGGCTTTGGCATAGACATGGATCGGTTTTTTCTTTACCTGTACCCCAGAATGACGAGGCGTGTCCTGCGCGCCCAATTTCTGCCGAATTAGGCTGATTTCAGCCATCATACGTTGTGTATTTTGATAGACATGGCTGGGAGAGATCCCCTCCGCAAGCGCCAAATGGGGAAAAAACAGGGAAAAACAAGACAAAAAGAGAGCAACAGCAAGACGTTGTACAGATTTCATAATACACCTCAAAGACAGCACAAATAAAAGACCAGAAAGCCTTATTTGTAGCAATGAGGCAAAACGCTTGCCATAAAGTAAACGTGTTTATTCAGATCTGAGCCGTTGAGCCACCGGACGAAAGCTGCGTCGATGTTCATCAATCACACCAAATTCCAGCAGCGCCTGACGATGGGCTTTGGTGGGGTAGCCTTTGTGCTGGGCAAAACCGTACTGCGGGTATTTTTGATCCAAAACCCGCATCTGACGATCTCGATACACCTTGGCCAAAATCGACGCTGCACTGATCTGTGCCACCAACGCATCGCCTTTCACAATCGCTTCACAAGGCAAATCAATATCAGGACAGCGATTGCCGTCCACTTGCACCAAGTGCGGAATAATCGTCAAACCTTCAACGGCACGCTTCATCGCCAACATCGTCGCCTGCAAAATATTGATTTTATCAATTTCCGCTGCCGTTGCCTCCGCAATGCAAAAGGCCAGCGCCTTGTCCTGAATCTCGGCAAACAGTGCTTCACGTTTTTTTTCACTGAGTTTTTTTGAGTCCATCAAACCCACAATCGGACGATCTGGGTTTAAAATCACCGCCGCTGTCACCACCGAACCCACTAATGGCCCTCTGCCTACTTCATCCACACCGGCCAAATATGTCACGAGGCCAATACCACTCGATTTCGCCCCTCAGACTTGGCCGCATAAAGCGCCTGATCGGCGCGTTTTATCAATTCCGTTGCCGGTATATCAAGACGAGGCACCATTGAAGCCACCCCAATACTGACCGTCACCACCTTGCCCTTAACGTGTGGAATCGCCAACGCTTCGATCAACTCATTGCAACGCATGGCGTCGTTATAAGACTCCACGCTGTTGGGCAAAATAACGGAAAACTCCTCACCGCCAAAACGCGCCACCAAATCTGCCGGTCGTCTAAAGGCACTCGCCAAAGTAGTCGCAATCTTGATCAGGCATTCATCACCGGCCAAATGACCGTAGTGATCATTAAAAGCTTTGAAATAGTCCACATCAATCATCAACACCGAAAGCGGCGACTTTTCCCGAATCGCTCGCTGCCACTCATTTTCAAAACAGTCGTCAAAATGACGACGGTTGGCAATGGCGGTTAAGGCATCCATCATCGACAAGCGTTTTAGAGCATCATTGCTCGCATGAATTTGCGCTAAATTTTTTGCTCGCTCCCGTTCATAACGAAAAAAGAAGCCAAAAACAATCGTCGCCAGCAACAGCAAAAACAAGATCAATAGAATATGCACCAGCTCAAATTGCCTGAGCTTCACATCAACATTGTGTTGTAAACCCGCCTCTAACTGGTCTGCGCTAACCAGCAACCTTTTAAAGAGAGCGTCATAACGTTGATCAATGTCACTGCCAATACCTGAGCTTTTGACGTTTTGAAAACGCTGTAGAGTCATGCTTCTAAACCGTTGCAACTGCACCACAATCTTCTCAGCGTCGTCGATCAACAGAGGATCTTGCAGTGCTAGAAAACGCCCCTCATGATTTTCTCCACCGTGCAACATCGCGTTCGCATACCAAACCGCACGATCAAGGTGAGACAAAACCGTATCAATACTTTCTGCTTCATCGTTGCTGATCAACTCTTCAAACCACAAATGAGCGGAAGCCGCCTCCAATTTGATCACCATCGAAGCGTCCAGCAGCGGCACGTAACGCTCCATGATTCGATAACTAAACGTAAAGCTGATGTTGAGCATTGAGATGATTAACACCGTCGCCAAGGAGATAAGCAACAACAATTTTGACGGCACACGATTACGCCAACCGCCCGTCAATGCTCTTTTTATTCCTAAAAATATTGTAAAACACCCACCAATACAACATAAAATTAATAATAACAGCAACAACGGCCAATATCTGCGCTTTGTAATATCGGGTACAATTGCTCTCATCTTTAAACATCAGATGACCTACAAACATGAATTTTATCGAAACGCGCGGCAACGACGGCCAACAGGCTTCAGAAGTCAGTTTTTCTTCCGCCATTCTCAGCCCCATGTCCTCTTTTGGAGGGATTTACGTCCCCGATAGCCTACCCGATCTAGGCACAACCTTTTTGCAAACCCACCTCAACAGCAGCTACAAAACCTTAGCCAAAGCACTGCTAAATGCCTTTGAGATCGACATCGACCCAGCGGTGATCGATGAAGCCCTCAACACCTACGACGCTTTTGACGATGCCAACAACCCTGTGCCGGTGGTCAAAGTGGACGATGACACGTTTGTCAGCGAGCTCTATCACGGCCCCACTCGCGCCTTTAAAGACATGGCACTGCAACCCTTTGGCGTGGTGCTCTCCCGACTGGCACAACAACGGGGTGAACACTATTTAATTATGGCTGCCACCTCCGGTGACACCGGTCCTGCTGCACTGGAAACCTTTAAAAATCGTGCTAACGTGAAAGTGGCTTGCCTCTATCCCGACGGCGGCACCTCCGATGTGCAGCGTTTGCAAATGGTCACCGAAGACGCAGCCAACCTCAAAGTCATCGGCATTCACGGCGATTTTGATGACGCACAATCGGCACTGAAACAGTTGCTCAATTCAGAAAAATTCGCCGCCAAACTGAAACAGAAAAACACCCGGCTTTCAGCGGCCAATTCGGTCAATTTTGGCCGCATTATTTTCCAGATCATCTACCACATTCACAGCTACTTAGAATTGGTGCGCCAACACGCAATCAAGCTCGGTGATAAGGTTTATCTGGATGTACCCAGCGGCAACTTTGGCAACGCACTCGGCGGTTATTACGCCATGAAAATGGGCTTGCCAGTAGAAAAAATCCTCATCGCCTCCAACAGCAACAACGTACTCACCGAACTGATTCAAGAGGGGCGTTACGACCTGCGTGAACGGGAGGTCATCGGCACCACTTCACCAGCGATGGACATTCTCAAATCTTCCAATGTGGAACGCATTTTATTTGATCTGTTTGGCGCAGAACGCACCAAAAAGTTAATGTTGCAACTGGACAGCGACAACCATTACCAATTAAATCCCGCTGAGCTGGCAAAGCTACAAGCCATTTTCAATGCCGATTTTTGCAGTGATAACGAAGGCAAAGAGGTAATTCAGAACCGTTTTAAACGTGGCTATTTAATGGATCCGCACACCGCCACCTGCTTTAAAACCCAGCAGTCCTACGCCAAAAAGGGCATTAAAACCATCATCTACTCCACTGCTGAGTGGACCAAATTTTCACCCACCATTGCCAACGCCCTCACCGGTGAAGAAGATGCTCACGATCTGGATGCGCTGAAAAGCATCTCCCATGAAGCCAACACGCCAATTCCAGCCACGATCAGCGAACTGTTTAATAAAAACATCGCGCAAAAGAGTGTGATTGATAAAAACAACATCGAAACCGAGGTGCTGGCCTTTTTATAACCGATTTGTAGCGGCTGACCCATGTGTCAGCCCTCGCTTTACCCCCCCACCTTTCTGTGACACGCCACCACAGTGTGCTCGCTGTCCAGCTCAAAACACCAATCCGCTCGCTGCGGCAAGGTCTTTAAACAGTGTTGTGTTAAACGTTCAAAATGTTGTATAAAACGCCGCAGTTCTGTTTCATTCATCAAGCGATTTTTTTTATCAGACTGTTCTGATAGCTTCTGCTCCTGTAATAAACGCCACTGATAAACCCTCTCAAAGGTGGGTGGGTTCAGCAGTGCCAGATAATCTATTTTTTTAAACAACTTCTGATACTCATCCGCCAAACAGTCGTTCACATACGTGCGCCAAACGCTGCTTGAATCCTCATTTTTTTCCAAATCATTTATAGGCAAAGCCACCTCAGCTGCTGTTTGCGCTTCAGCGCCCAAACACCACCCTTCTAAAATAATTAGATCCACTTTTCCCCGCACAAGCGACCATTCAGATTCGGGTAAACGGTCATCAATGCTTTTATCAAAACGGGGAATTAAACAGTCGTCGGTAGGCGCTGTCTGCTGCAATTGTGCCAGCGTCCGCAAGGCCAGTACCACATCGTGGGTTCCCGGCACCCCACGAGTGGCCAACAAAGGATGAACGTGCTGGGCAAGCTCTTGGCGCTGTTGATGGGTTAAATAAAAATCATCAAGCGAAAGCGACACCACCGAGAGTGGTTTTAATAACAGAGCAAGCAACTTTGCTAAAGTGGATTTTCCCGAACCCTGTGAACCTTGCAGACCAATCACAAGAGGTTTATCCGCCTTTTTATACAACAAAAAAACATCGTCAGCCAAGTCCTTAAACCAAGGGAAAACAGTATGGCGATACTGTTCAGGCAGTCGTTCTTGTTTTAAAAAATCATCAATTTTTTTATTATTCACATCCATAGCACCAAATTTTAAGCACAAAAAAAGCGGAGCACAAAGGCTCCGCTTTTTAAGTCAATAAATTGACTTAACTGGCTTTAGCCAAACGTATCAGAGGTGATATTTTTGAACCAGCTGTGTGCATAACCCACTTCACGCTTGCGGAAAGCAGGAGTTGCATCCATAGGTGTCAGGCCACCAGAGCCCTTAACCTTAATGATTTTACCTTCTGCACCGAGACGGTAAACCATTGCAACAGAAATACCCCAATCTTCGCCAGGCACACTGTAACAGGTGTTAACGTAAGAAGGCGTAGGCGCATCATTGCCATTCAACATAGCAACGATGGCTGCTGCACAGACTTTGGCTTCAGAACTGGCCGCATAACCGGATTTCGGCAGAGGGCTAGCAACTGAGGAGTCACCAATGACGTGGACATTTTTGTGAATGGTAGACTCGAACGTCTTCTGATTCACAGGACACCAACCTTTATCGTTGGTCAAGCCCGCAGCAAAGGCGATTTTACCGGCTTTCTGAGCAGGGATAACGTTTAATACGTCAGCCTTATGATCAGTAAACTCAGTAAAGGCCATGCGCTTGTCGGCATCAACACGATTAACCAGACCGTCGTTGGCTTTAGAAACCCACTCGATCATGCTGTTGTCGGTACCGTAACCGTACATTGCTTTCCAAGACTGAACAAACAGGCCTTTCTTGGAGAACTTATCTTTAGAATCCAAAATCAAGATTTTTGATTTTGGTTTGTGTTTCTTCAGATAATGTGCGATTTGACCGGCACGCTCGTATGGCCCAGGAGGACAACGGAAAGGGTTAGGAGGAGGTGCAATAATCACCGTACCGCCGTCTTTCATTGCTTCCAGCTGTTTGCGCAGAATGATGGTTTGTGAACCGGCTTTCCAAGCATGTGGCACTTTTTCAGCAGCAGCCTCATCGTAGCCTTCAATGGTATCCCATTTGAAGTCCACACCAGGAGAAACGATGCAATGATCGTAAGCGAAAGATTTTCCGCTTTTGGTGTTCACTTTTTGTGCTTTAGCATCAATACCGGTTACCCAGTCATTGACCACTTTAACACCGTGAGCTGCTAAACCACTGTAACCGAACTTGATTGAATCCATGCTACGGCCACCGCCCAGCACTTCATTACTCATGAAACAGGTGTAGTAATGTTTGTTGGCTTCGATCAGGGTCACTTCGATTGAAGAATCACCCATGCGAATGTATTTAGCAGCTGTTGCGCCACCCATACCACCACCAATTATCACAACCCGCTTGGTTGCACCCAAACTCAAGCCAGGAGCACCCAGCGCGCCAACGGCGGCGGCAGCACCTGTAACCTTGAGGAAATTACGACGTGTAAATTGACTCATATTAGTCCTCTCCCCTACTTCTCGCTGGCATAAAAGTTCATGAGTTGATCCATACCAGCATCACCCGCTTTTTTATGCATTTTTTCCAGTTTTTTCTTCATTTTTTTCGGCATTTCACGACTGCCGTCCATGAAGTCCTGCATCGTGTAATGCAAGTAAGGTCCCCACTGACCAGCTAGGATACCTGCATCGTCTTCACTGGAAGTACCGCCATCTTCGTGGCATTTTTCACAGTATTTATCGTGCAGTTTTGCACCTTTTTTGGCTTTGCCTTTATCAGACACCTGCATACCGGCTTTGAATTTTTGCTCGGCAAAAAATTTCGCCATCGCTTCAAATTCTTCTTCAGTGTAGCCTTTTGCGATACGACCCATAATGGTTGAGGGGCGTTCGCCACTCTTATAGGCTTTCATTGCATCGACAAAGTAGTCTTTGGAAATACCCGCAATGGTCGGTGTCGCAGGCCCTTGGCTATTGCCATTGGTACCATGACAACCGGCACAGGTGTTGCCCAACATTTCACCACTGGGTGTCGCGGCCCAAGCCGTTGCACTCAATACCAAACCACCAATCAACAAGGCAAGTTGTCTCTTTTTTTGCCTCATAGTCTCCCTCCTCTCGCATTACAGCGTGGGTTAATAAAAACAGCGTTTATCTTACTCTTTGACCTGCAGACCTACTCTGAATCTTCCGGCTCATCCGGCTCTTCATGAGCAATGCCTTTATGACAATCGATACACGTTTTTCCCTTTTCAGTCGCACGACGATGCTTTTTAGCAGCCATCTTATCCTGCTCGTCAAAATCCATATGTTCAACATTATGGCAACTGCGACACTCGCGAGAATCGCTGGCTTCCATTTTTGCCCAAACCCGAGAGGCCATATCCCAACGATGCGCTTCGTATTTTTCCGGCGTATCAATGGTGCCTAAAATTTCATGGTAAACGTCTTTGGCCGCCATGATTTTGGCGTAAAGTTTAGGTCCAAATTCCTTAGGAACGTGGCAATCGGCACAGGTGGCTTGCACACCGGAACGATTTTTAAAATGGGAGGTTTCTTTATACTCGTTGTAATTGGTCTGCATCGTATGACACGAAATACAAAACTCCATACGGTTGGTATAACTGAAAAAAGCATTAACACTGGCCAGTGCTGCTGCACCCGCCAAAAAAATTAAGACACCAATCCAGAGGCCTTTTTTAGCCGCACGATCTACCATAGAACTTCATCCATAGAACAAAAATTATTTATCTAGAAAAATGTTTTCAATAGTCTCCGCTCTGTCTGAAAACCATTTAGCTCGTAATTGCATTTAAACAACGAATTAACCTCTGGGAATTATTTATACCACGGCTTATTCATAGAAACCACAACTTTCAGCTTTTTTTAAGTTACAAGCACCGTTGAGTAAAGGTCTCTACTCAACGGCCTATAAAACCACGTTTAAACGTGGCTCTGCTTCTCAGTGCTGTCATCAGACATGCTTGAACCCACACTGATGCACCCCAGTGGTATCACGATCAAAGTCAAAATCGTCGAGATCATCACCCCAAACAGCAGTGAAACCGCCATACCTTGGAAAATCGGATCACTGAGGATCACACTGGCACCGCCCATCAAAGCCAATGCCGTGATCACAATCGGACGGGTACGGGCTTTACACGCACGCAACACCGCCTCTTCCACGGGAGTACCCATTTTCACTTCGGCAATAGAAAAATCCACCAGCAAAATAGAATTACGCACAATAATGCCCGCCAAAGCAATAAAACCGATCATCGAGGTGGCAGTAAATTCAGCCCCCATAATCCAGTGACCCGGCACAATGCCCAACAGAGTTAAGGGGATCGGAGCCATGATCACCGCTGGCAAGACAAAGTTACCGATCATGCCCACCACCAACATGTAAATAAGGATCAGAGCCACACCAAAAGCAATGCCCATATCACGGAAGGTGACGTAGGTAATCGTCCACTCACCGCCCCACTCAAACGCAGATTCACCGTTATCCTCAGGCGCGCCGGTCATAAAACCGGACATCGTTACCCCATCGGGGGTAGTGTAGTTTTCCAATAAGGTATCAATGTCACTCATCGGATAAATCGGTGCGGCCAAACGCCCCACCGCATCGCCCACCACATACTCCAAGGGACGCAAATCTTTGTGGTAAATCACCGGGTCTTGGGTCACTTGAACAAAACGCCCCAGCTCCGCCAGCGGAATCAGCTTGCCATTGCTGTTGGCAATGGGCAGTTCATTGAGATACTCCGTGCGCGAACGCATAGAAAGCGGTATTTGCAACACAATGTAAGTCGGCTCCAGCGCCGCACCTTGTTTGATATCATCCACACGGTACTCGCCCATGGCCATACTCAGGTTACGAATGATACTCTTCACTGAAATACCCAGACGGCTGGCTTTTTGCGTATCCACCTCAAAATGCCACACCTGATGCTCTTGCTGCATCAAGTTATTCACGTCAGCCAAACCGTCCAAGCTCTCAAACATCTTGGTCATATCCGCCGCTACTTGGCGGCGCGTCTGCGCATCTGGGCCATAAATTTCTGCCACCACCGACTGCATCACCGGAGGGCCTGGAGGCATCTCTGCCACCGTCAAACGCCCACCAGCCGCCTGCACGATGGGCAACAACAGACCCCGCACCTCTTGGGCAATCTCATGACTGGAGCGATCACGTTCGGTTTTGTGCAGCAATTGCACTTGCAACTCACCCTGCCACGGCTCTGAACGCAAATAGTAGTGACGCACCATGCCGTTAAAATCAAAGGGTTTCGCTGTACCGGTGTAGGTTTGCACCGCCGTTACTTCCGGTACCAAACGAATCACTTCCGCCATCTGCAACACCGCATTGGCGGTACTGGCCATGGCGCTGCCCTCGGGCATATCCAAAACAACACTGAACTCTTGTTTGTTGTCGTAAGGCAACATCTTCACCGTTACCGCCGTGGTGTAAAACATTGAACAAACCAAGAAAAACGACACCACCAAACCAATCAAAAAGACCTTACCGTAAAACCGGTTTTCAATCAGAGGCACCAAGACACGACGGTAAAGTGAATCAAGACGTTCCTGCTCGGCGTGTTCTTTGTCTTCCATCTCTCGCAACTGGCTCAGAGAGGGTTTAATCCGCATGATCAACCACGCAGTAAAGGCAAACGCGGCAAACAGAGAGATAATCATCGCCACCGAACCCAGCGCCGGAATCGGCCCCATATACGGCCCCATCAAACCGCTCACAAAGGCCATCGGCAACAGCGCCGCCACCACCGCAAAGGTCGCCACAATCGTCGGGTTGCCCACTTCACGAATCGCATCCACCGCCGTATCCGTGTCCATCGCGCCTTTCATTAACCAACGCCGGTAGACGTTTTCCACCACCACGATGGCATCATCCACCAAAATACCGATAGAGAAGATCAACGCAAACAGACTCACGCGATCAATGCTAAAGCCCATCAAAAAGGCAGCAAACACCGTCATCAAGATCACCACCGGAATCACCAATGTGACCACAATCGCCGGACGGATGCCCAAGGCGTACCAAACCAACAAGGTCACAATGCCCGTTGCGATCACCAGTTTAAACAGCAGTTCATTGACCTTATCCGCCGCGCTGGCACCGTAATTACGGGTCACTTCCACATGCACTTCTGCTGGAATCAAACGCCCTTTCAAGGATTCAACTTTGGCCAAAATTGCATCGGCCACCGTCACCCCATTAGCACCCATTTTTTTCGCAATCGCCACCGTCACTGCTTGCGCGTTGTTTGCCTGATGATTGCTGCCCGTGGCTTGCTGATACGCCACCCCCGTCGAATAGGTCACCAATTGATTTGGCTCCTGCAACGCGCTGGTTACCGTGGCCACATCTTTAATGTAAACCGGCTGACCTTGATGAGTTGCAACCAACAAATTACCCACATCGCTGGCCGAAGCCAAAAATCCACCGGCATAGAGTGCCATGTGATGATTGTTCGACTCCATTGAACCGGTTTTGGCCTCACTGTTGGAAGCACGAATGATCTGCGCCACCTGCTCCAAACTGACCCCAAAGCCCGCCAAACGCTCTGGCAAAACGTCCACCTGAATCTGCTCACTGCGACCGCCCACCACAAAACCCTGGCCGGTATCCGGAATCTGTTTCAAACTTTGCAGTAAATTCAAAGAGAGACGACGCAACCCCCCGCCGTCCACCACATCGGACCACAGAGTCACGGTCACCACCGGCACATCATCAATGCCTTTGGCCTTCACCAACGGCGGGCTGACCCCAGGCGGCATCTGATCCATATTGGACTGCAATTTATCATGCACTTTTACCAGTGAGGCTCCTGCTTCTTCACCGACGATAAAGCGCACCGTCACCACACCTTGGCCGCGTTGACTGGCAGAGTAGACGTGCTTCACACCAGGAATTTCACTCATAATACGTTCGAGTGGTTCAATGGCCAGCGCCGCCACCTGCTCCGAAGAAGCCCCCGGATAGGCCACAAACAGATCCACTATTGGCACCGAGATCTGAGGATCTTCTTGACGTGGAGTAACCATTAAGCCAATCAGCCCCATGGCCATCATGGCTAAAAAGAGCAGAGGTGAAAGAGGAGAGTGAATGAATGCTTGTGCCGTTTTGCCTGCCAGCCCCAGAGGAGCGTGCGTCTCAACCGCGTTTTGAGCTGATGCGTCCTGTGCCATATGAATTGTCTTTATCAAAAAATAGGTGAGCCAAAACAGTGAGCCAAAACATACGCTTGCTCACCGTTACTGATTGTTTTTACAGAAAAAATTATTCTGCTTCAGTCGCTGCTGCTTGAGGCACGACCGTATCGCCACTTTTCATTCCTGGCAAAGGTTGCTTAACAATGGCAGCCCCCTCCTGCAAACCGGAAATCACCACCACAGAATCATCTGTCGTCGCCCCCAAACGCAGCAGGCGCAACATCGCTTGCCCCTTCTCGTCCATCACGAACACCAAGGGCAGGCCGCCTTTAATCACCACCGCCGAACGCGGGATCACCAAATCACCTTGCGCGCCACTGTTTGCTTCTGGAATCATCACTTCGGCGTACATACCGGCAACGGCACTGGTCTTCTCAGGCAGCAACAACTCCAAAGGCACGGTATGACGCACCGAGTCCGCCACCGGGAAAATACGACTGATCACCGCCTGCACCACCGGGCGGCCATTGGCCACATCATCCAAGCGCACGTCCAAAGTCATACCGACTTTTAAAGCCGAACGCAGGCGCACCGGCACTTCGATTTTGACTTCCAAACGCGAGGTGTCCGCAAAAGCCAATAAAGCCTGTCCTGGTTGCACCGTATCACCCAGCTCCACATGGCGTTTGATGATCACGCCATCAAAGGGAGCCACACTTTGACTGTCCCGCAGCGCCGCTTCGATCTGTTGAATTTGCGCCTGAGAGCGCAGCAAATTGCTCTTGGCCTGAGAAAGCGCCACCTGACGTGCCACTAAATCACTGTGGCGTTCCGCACCCGTATCGCGGGTGCCCATCACCGACTGCATGGGATCCGTAAACATCTGATCCATCATCGAGGGCATCGCCATGCCACCGGGGGTTTTGGCCACCACACTCGGGGAGTTAATCTCACGATTCAGTTTTGCTTTTGCATCCTGAATAGCCGCTTGAGCCGAGGAATAGTCCGCTTGAGCCGCTTGTAACTGCGCTCGCAAAGCGGTGTTATCCAAACCCAACAACAACGCGCCTGCTAAGAAACGATCGCCTTCGTTACCGGCAAGGTAACGTACCCGACCTGGCAATTGCGCCGCCAGAGAGACGGTTTTCAAGGCCGTCACACTGCCACCGATGGTACTGGTCAACAGCGATGCGTTCTGACGTTTCACCTGCACAACTTCCAACTGGCTCTCAGCCGCGATTGGCTCGATTTCTGCTGCATTCACAGTACCAAGTAACATTGTGCCAACCAGCACACCCCACGATTTTGTCATAATCCGTACCCAACAGCCCTAGCAAAACGCCAACTGTATTATTCAAAGTGATGAAAACCGCTCAGTATAAACGGTGCTTTTGTGACAAACCCCGCAAAAGCGGCTGAATATGCGGGAATAGTAACCATTTGTCTATTAGGGATTTCCCTTGCTCTTCACGCTTAAAACAAACTCACCCCTGCCAAACAAGCCCCAATACGCAACCAGAGCTGCTAACAAAGCCACTCCTCCCGCCACCGAGAAGGTCAGCGCCGCGCCCCATGACTGCCAAAATTGCCCCGCAAAATAACTGCCCACTGCCCCACCAGCACCAAAACTGACACTGGCATAAATCGCCTGCCCTCGCCCCTGATGACGACCGACAAAAAAGCGGTGAATAAAGGAAATGGCCGCCAAATGATAGAGACCAAAGCTGGCCGCATGCAGCAGTTGAGCAAACAGCAACACAACCTGCACCTCAACAAAATAGGCGATCAACAACCAACGCAAGGCGGTTAAAAACAGACTCAACGCCAACAACGTACCCAAAGGAAAGCGACGCAACAGCTGCGGTGCCCAGATAAAGACCCCAATCTCCGCCACCACCCCCAAAGCCCACAGCAGACCAATCACTGTTGTACTGTAACCGACCTGCTCCAAATAGATGCTGTAAAACACATAATAAGGGCCATGACTGGCCTGCAACAGAAAACAGGCCAGCAACAACGCCAGCACTTTTGGCTGCTTCAACACCGACCAAAGACTGGCCGCAGAAGAGGGGTGCTCAGAGGCCGGAGCTTCCGGCACCAGCAAGGAAGAGAGCCACAGCACCACAAACAGCCACAACACAATCCACGGCAAAGTCTCGACACCAAAACGATCCAACAGCGGCCCCAACACCACCACCAGCAGAATAAAACCCAAGGAACCCCAAAGGCGAATGCGACCGTAAGCGTGGCTGTTTTTGCCCAGATGAGAAAAGGTGACCGCTTCAAATTGCGGCAAAGAGGCGTTCCAAAAAAAACTAAAGAGCGCCATTACCAGCGCCAGCCACAAATAACTGTTGACCCACAACAGCAATGAAAAACTCAGCAACGCCAACAGACTGGTGATGCGCACCACCCACATGCCCTTGCCGGTGTGATCCGCCACCCAGCCCCAAATATTGGGCGCAATCAACTTGGTCAACGCCAAAATGGCAATCAACTCACCAATTTCAGCGGCAGAGAACCCCAACGATTGCAGATAAAGCCCCCAGTAGGGGATCAAAGCACCCAGGGTGGCAAAATAGAACAGATAAAACGAGGAGAGTTTCCAGTACGGCAGATCAGAAGAGGTCACAACAGAGCCGCACCAGAAAAGAAAAAATTACACGCCCGCCGGAATCACCGGAGTATCCACCATCACATCGCCATTTTGCGCTCGATGTCGCAGATAGTGATCCATCAACACCAGAGCCAACATCGCCTCGGCAATTGGGGTGGCACGAATGCCGACACAAGGGTCGTGCCGCCCCTTGGTGACCACCTCAATCGGCTCGCCTTGCAAATTCACACTGCGCCCAGGCAGACGCATACTGGAAGTGGGTTTCATCGCAATGGAAGCCACAATCGCCTGCCCTGAAGAGATCCCCCCCAGCACCCCACCCGCATGATTGGAGAGAAACCCTTCAGGAGTGATCTCATCGCGGTGTTCCGTGCCTTTTTGCGCCACACAATCAAAGCCCGCGCCGATCTCCACCCCTTTGACGGCGTTGATGCTCATCAAGGCATGAGCAATATCCGCATCAAGACGATCAAAAATCGGCTCACCCAAACCTGGTGGAAGACCTTCGGCTACCACGGTCACTTTTGCCCCCACCGAATTGCCCTCTTTACGCAAGGCATCCATATACGCTTCCAGCTCAGGCACCTGCGCGGCGTTCGGCCAGAAAAAGGGGTTATCACCCACCACCGACCAGTCCAAACCTTCGGCTTTAATCGGCCCCAACTGAGAAAGATGACCACGAATCGTCACCCCCAACTGCTGCGCCAGATATTTTTTCGCAATCGCACCAGCCGCCACTCGCATCGCCGTTTCACGCGCAGAAGATCGACCGCCGCCACGGTAATCGCGGAAACCGTATTTTTGTGTATAAGTGTAATCGGCGTGACCGGGACGGAACCGATCCATAATATCTGAATAATCTTTCGAACGTTGATCGACGTTTTCAATGATTAGGGCAATGGGTGTACCGGTGGTTTTACCCTCAAACACCCCTGAGAGAATTTTGACCTGATCCGGTTCGCGGCGCTGGGTGGTGTGACGCGAGGTACCTGGGCGACGACGATCCAGATCTCCTTGCAGATCCGCCTCGCAAAGCGCTAACCCAGGGGGGCAGCCGTCCACAATGCAACCGATGGCGGGGCCGTGACTTTCACCGAAACCGGTGGTCGTAAACAATTTTCCAAAGCTATTTCCTGACATGGTGCGTATTGTAGCGATTCTGCCCTGAAACAACAGGAGAAATTTCCAGCACCGCTATTTTGAACCACGCCATTTATGCGATGGCTGTTCTTGGCAATAACCCCAGTAACCGTCAAAATGGGTGCGCGCATCATCGAAACTAAACAGCACTTTCCCCCAATAAAACGAGCCGTCTTTTTCTACCTCACAACGTTTACGCGACTTCGCTTCGACCCAATAACCATCCAAAACACCGCCGCGATACTGACCCAGTATGCGACCTTGATCACTGCCATACTCGGCCAGATGACCACTAGAGACATCACCTAAAAAAAACCATTTCGCCTTGACTGGTCTGCCATAGATCACTCTTACCGCCAGTAACCGATTTTGAACCCGTATAACTGAGTAATTTTTTACAGGTGGCGTTACTGATACTTTTGCCATCACAGCCACACTGCAACTGACGGTATTGAAAACAGCCACTAAAGTAGGTGTCATCTCGCACTCCATACAAAGCGCACATGCCTGGACCACTCTGATTAACCCAGTCTCCGGTCAAGATTGAAAAAGAGCCATCGGGCATCACATAATAAGGTGTCGGATCACCGCTCACCACATCATTCACGTAGGTCGGTTGCCAATCGTTACCGCGACAGAGGCGCACATCTGAGGCCAACACCCACTGCGGAAACAGCAAAAAAACCAGAGCCATTACGAAACCACGAACCATCACACTCACCTCCAGACAATAAACAATCAGACTTTCTTTGATTCTGTGAGGAATTATCCCTATCCCTCGGCATTTTCTTGTACAATGCCGAACTTTTCGGGGCTGACGGGTCCCGATACTCAGGGCAGAGAGTTTAACCCAAACTCGGATGCCATCGACAAAGACTTTTTTACCCGAAATCAAGATCTAGAGCACACACATGACTGAACTACTGAACTACCGCAACATCGGCATTTTCGCGCACGTGGATGCGGGCAAGACCACCACCACCGAACGCATTCTTAACCTTACCGGTAAGACCCATAAAATCGGTGAAGTCCACGACGGTGAAGCCACCACCGATTTCATGGATCAAGAGCGCGAACGCGGCATCACCATCCAATCTGCGGCCACCACCTGCTACTGGGACGACCATCGTTTCAATATCATTGATACCCCTGGACACGTTGACTTCACCATTGAAGTTTATCGCTCCCTTAAAGTATTAGACGGCGGCGTTGGCGTTTTCTGTGGCTCTGGCGGTGTTGAACCTCAGTCTGAAACCAATTGGCGTTACGCCAATGAGTCTGCTGTGGCTCGGGTCATCTTTGTCAACAAGCTGGATCGCATCGGTGCGGATTTCTACCGTGTGGTGGATCAAGTTACCAAAGTACTGGCTGCCAACCCACTGGTCATGACCCTGCCCATCGGCATCGAAGATGACTTTATCGGTGTAGTCGATGTCCTAACCCGCAAATCGTGGATCTGGGATGACTCTGGTGACCCCCACAACTACCGCATCGAAGACGTGCCTGCGGACATGGTTGATAAAGTGGAAGAGTACCGCGAACAGATGATCGAGACCGCCGTCGAACAAGACGACGATCTGATGGAATCCTATTTGGATGGTACCGAACCTTCCATTGATGAGATTAAACGCTGCATTCGCAAAGGTACCATCGCGCTGGACTTCTTTCCCACCTACTGTGGCTCCGCCTTTAAAAACAAAGGCATTCAGTTGATCCTCGACGGCGTAGTGGACTACCTGCCCAGCCCCACCGAAGTACCACCTCAGCCTGAAGTGGACATGGAAGGCAACGAAACCGGCGAATTCGCCCTTGTTGCGCTGGACAAACCTCTGCGCGCGCTGGCATTCAAAATTATGGATGACCGCTTTGGTGCATTGACCTTTATCCGCATCTACTCCGGCAGACTGGAAAAAGGCACCTCGGTGCTCAACACCTTCACCGGCAAAACCGAACGCATCGGTCGCATCGTTGAGATGCACGCCGACTCTCGTGAAGAGCTGAGTTCAGCCCAAGCCGGTGACATCGTTGCCATCGTCGGCATGAAAAACGTGCAAACCGGTCACACCTTGTGTGATCCTAAATTCCCAGCCACTTTGGAACCCATGGTCTTTCCTGATCCAGTCATCTCCATTGCTGTTGCGCCCAAAGACAAAACCGCCTCGGAAAAATTAGGCGTGGCACTGGGAAAAATGATCGCAGAAGACCCTTCTTTCCGTGTTGAAACCGACGAAGACAGCGGTGAGACCATCCTCAAAGGCATGGGTGAGCTGCATCTGGACATCAAAATCGACATCCTGCGCCGTACCCACGGAGTTGATGTTGAAGTGGGCAAACCACAGGTGGCCTACCGTGAAACCATCACCCAACTGATCGAAGACAGCTACACCCACAAAAAACAGTCCGGTGGTTCTGGTCAATTCGGTAAAATCGACTACACCATCGAGCCTGGCGAAGCGGGCAGTGGTTTTGTCTTTGAATCCAAAGTCACCGGCGGTAATGTTCCTCGTGAATACTGGCCTGCGATTGAAAAAGGCTTTAAAAACAGCATGCACCAAGGTGTCTTGGCTGGCTTCCCGTGTTTGGACTTCAAAGTCACCTTGTTAGACGGTTCATTCCATGCCGTTGACTCCTCTGCCGTTGCGTTTGAAATTGCAGCCAAAGGCGCTTACCGTCAGTCCATGCCCCGAGCCGGTGCTCAGCTGATCGAACCGGTCATGAAAGTGGACGTCTTCACCCCTGACGATCACGTCGGTGATGTCATCGGTGATCTGAACCGTCGCCGTGGCATGATTCAAGGCCAAGATTCCACTCCTACCGGCGTGCGCATCAAAGCCAACGTACCATTGAGTGAAATGTTCGGTTACATCGGTGATCTGCGTACCATGACCTCTGGTCGTGGCCAGTTCTCAATGGAATTTGACAACTACTCACCCTGTCCTAAGAACGTGGCTGAAGCCGTGATCAAGGAGACCAAAGAACGCAACGCCAAAAAATAAGGCGTTTGTTCTTCCAAAAAGACCCGCTTGGCCGTAAGGCCAGCGGGTCTTTTTTATCCCCTCAGAAAAATCAGCTCAAGCCGGATAAACCGCCTCCAACGCCCGATAAACCCCAGCAGCAAACTCATCAGCGTTTGCATCCAAGCGCGTCAAAATATCCACCAAATGTTCGTTATCCTCTCGTCCCTGCCAGACTTTGATGTAATTTCCTTGCTTATAACCGTGATCTTGGCGAAATACATTTAACACATTCTTGCCCACATAAGATTTAAACAGCTCATCAAAATCCATCTTCAACAGCTGCATCAAACGGATAAACACCCCCATATCCACTTCATGAGTCTCAAGCGAACGCTGCGCCAATTTTTCGATCAACAGACGAACATCATCACTCTCATCGGCTTTTTCCAAGGCAAGCACAATCTGCTCGGCTGTCTGTTCCAGTGACAAACCAGCCATCAATTTGGCACTCAGAGCAAAATGCCAAATATCGATCAACTCCAGCTTCACTTGTTCCAGATCCGGCTCCTGATGTTTCCACCACTTCCAACCGTAATGATCCAACATCTCAGCACACTCGGTCCAGATGGCTCGATACCACTCACAACCAGCACTGCGCCACTCGGGATTAACTCTGACATTCATCGACTCTTGCAACGTTAACATGGTGATGATTTTGGCTTGCATACTCAGGCCTCAACTGTAAAAAATTTGCCTATTTTACAAGATCGGAGCCATTTTTGCTTAGCTCCCATTAAGAGATTTTGACAGAGCATAGGGAAGTCAGACAGATCGTGAAAACTCGTTTCTACTCCAGCCTCATCGTAATTGCTCTACTTATGCTGGCTCTCAGCAGCCTCTTAGCACTGCAAGGCATCGCTTCTCTGTGGCAAATCAGCCTCCAAGGCAGCGTCATTGTATTGCTCTTATGGGGCATAATTGGTACAACGCAGCGTTATAAAAAAGCACGCACCACAGATGAAAAACGCTACCAAGACTTGCAAAGCGCCATCCAGAACTACGAAACACTCTCAGGCCAACTCATAAAAGAGAGCAACCAAGAACTCAGCGCACTGCGGGATTCTCTTGCCCAAGTAACCAGCGTCATGAACGACGCGGTCAGCAAACTCAGCAACAGCTTCACCGGCTTGCAAAGCATCTCCATTAACCAACAGCAGCAGCTGGAAACTTTAGTTAATGAACTGGTCGACATCGCCTCATCAGACAAAAAAACCGCCCATAAACAGGGCATTCATCACCTCACACAAGAGACCGAAGTGATGATCAAGCAGTTCATTCAAACCATATCCGAGATGAAAACCTCCAGCGATGCGGTGGGAAAAAAATTCAACCACATGCATCAGCAAATCGACTCCGTGGTAAAACTACTCGACGAGGTCAATGCCATCACCTCTCAAACAGAATTGCTCTCCCTCAATGCCGCCATCGAAGCGGCTCGCGCCGGAGAAGCGGGGCGTGGTTTTGCTGTGGTAGCCGAAGAGGTACGCAACCTCTCACAGCGCACCCATGAATTCAGTGGTGAAATTCGTTCTCGCATGGAAGAAATTGAAAAATCCGTCAGCGAAGTGGACGAATCCATGGAACAAGCCTCTGCCACCGACATGAGCGTTGCTCACCACTCACAAAAAAGTCTGGCCAAAATGTGGCAAGAGGTACAACGCATCAACTCCCGAGCGGGTGATCAGTCAAAAAACATCCACCTGCTCTCCGAACGCATTCATCAATTGATTATGGACGGCGTTATCTCACTGCAATTTGATGACATTGTCAGCCAGCTCATCGTGCAAACCGCCAACCGAACTGAATCTTTAGAAGAGCACCTAAACCACTACCTTGACGCTCAACAAGAAAACCACCCAGGAGATCTGGCCGAACAATTCAATCAGCGCAGTGAAAAGATACAACAGATAATTGAAAGTAAAAACGCATACAATCAACAATTTAATCACGATGCGATTCAACAACATAATGTTGATCAAGGCGACATCGACCTCTTTTTTGATCTAGACGACAGCCCCAACAAAGAATCTGTCGAACTGTTTTAACCCAAAACTACACCTCATCAATCTCATCGGGCAGAACGGGCAGCTCCGGCTGCGGTCGTTTTGGCATATCCATTCGCGCCGTCATGCCACCGTCGGCCACATAGGATTGCCCCGTCGTCCATGCCGACACATCTGAGCTTAAAAACAGGGTCAAATTGGCAATCTCCTCCACCAAACCATAGCGCTGCAAGGGCAGATGAGGTAACCACTGACCTTCAGCCGCCTTAAGCGCCACATGAGTCCGCTCCACTGGCACCACCCCTGGAGCGACTGCATTAACTCGAATGCCATGCTTTGCCCACTCCAGAGCCATCACTTCGGTTAAAGACTCCAATCCTGCTTTGGAAGCAGCGTAAGCCGAAAAATTTTCCACACTCTTTTTTGCGTGAATGCTGCTGTTATTAATGATCACACCGGCAATCTCTGCCGCAATCATACGTTTGACCACCGCTCGGCTGAGCAAATAAGGCGCTCGCAAATTAATGTTCAATACATCATCCCAATAGACCGAACCGGCATCCAACATGCTCGCTTTAAGAACAATACCGGCATTATTGACCAAGATATCAATGCCGTCCCACTTTCGCCAAGCCTCTGACACCAACCGCTCTAATGCCATTTCCGAACGCAAATCAGCGTAAAAGAGTGCGCCTTTGCCACCCGCAGTTTGAATCTGCTGCAACACCCTCTGCGCACCTGCTTCACGACTTCGATAGTGCAACAACACCTTAGCCCCTTGTGCAGCAAACGCCTTGGCCATGCCCGCACCCAAACCACCGGAAGCACCGGTAATCAAAACCCGTTTGCCACGCAGATCATCAAATTGCATTTTTTACTCCCGTTACCGTTCACTATTGGAGCGGCAGTTTAACCGAGAGACAAGCAAATAAAGCATTTCCAAGACATAAAAAAACCCCTGCTGAGCCACGCACAAACAGGGGTTTTAGAAACAAAAGTTCTAGGTCTTACTTGGCCGCAGGTTCAACAGCAGTCACAGTAGAAGAAGTGGTGTCGGTTTTGGTAGCAACGTCGCTGCTGCTTTTAGCAAAAACATCCATGCCAAAGCTCATAGCACCAGCACCGTTTAAAGTTAAAAAGTGTTTATTTAGGTTGTTGGCAGTGCCTACCTAAACGATGAAATAAAGTATATTAGCAAACACTTTTTTACTTATTTTCTAAAATAGACTGAAAAAAGGTTAGATTAAATGAACCGAGAAATCAAAAAAAGAACGTCAAAAAGAAACTTCAACTCTTCAAAATAGTCAAAATCGCTTCCAACTCAATGCGAATTTGCCGCACCATCTGATGAGACTGAGCGCTATCCTCTTTGGCAGCTTCCCCTGAAAGCTGCAAACGCGCACCACCAATGGTGTAGCCTTGCTCGTAGAGCAAGCTGCGAATTTGACGGATCAACATCACATCGTGACGCTGATAATAACGCCGATTACCGCGTCGCTTGACCGGCTTCAGTTCTGGGAACTCTTGCTCCCAATAACGCAAAACATGCGGTTTAACCCCGCACAATTCGCTGACCTCACCAATGGTGAAGTAGCGTTTATTCGGTATCGGTGCCAGTTCGCTGTTATTGCTGATTTCCAGCATACGCTTCAACCCGTGCTTTCAGTTTCTGCCCTGGCCTAAAGGTCACCACCCGCCGTGCGCTGATGGGGATCTCCTGACCGGTTTTGGGATTACGTCCCGGACGTTGATTTTTAGTACGCAGAATAAAGTTGCCAAAACCGGAAAACTTCACATCGTCTCCCGTTTCAAGTGCTTGGCGAATCTCCTCAAAAAACAGCTCCACCAACTCTTTGGCTTCACGTTTATTAAGACCCAATTCCTCAAACAACATCTCCGACATTACTGCCTTCGTCAACGCCATGAATTACTCCCTCAGTGTTGCGCCTAAATTCTCCTGCAGATGCGCCAAGATTTTCGCAACAGCCTCTTCCACGTCATCTTCTTTAAGAGTGCGCGATAATTCCTGTAAAATCAAGCCTAAAGCGAGACTTTTTCGTCCTGTTTCGATGCCCTTACCACGGTAAAGATCAAACAGACGCAACTCAATCAGGTAACTCGGCGCAACCTCATGCACACAAGCCGAGACCTGTGCCATGGAAACTGACTCATCCACCACCAGCGCCAAATCTCGACGAATGGAGGGAAAACGCGACAGCGGTGCAAATTTTGGCAACACCCCTTCCAGCAACAGATCCAGCTCCAACTCAAACAGCAGCGCCGTTTGACTCAACCCCAAAGCCTTTTCAAGCCGTGGGTGCAGCGCACCGATCCAGCCCAGTGGCCGACCGTTTTTATACAGCCGTGCCGATTGCCCAGGATGCAAACTGGGGTGCTCTTCAACTCGGTATTCAACCTGTGCAGCCGAGCGCCCCAACAACACCTCCAGATCACCCTTGAGATCAAAAAAGTCCACCTGCCGAGCCGACTCGCCCCACTGCTCGGTCACAATCGGGCCGCTGATCAAACCGGCCAAACAGCGCGTCTGCTCTAAACCGTCCTTGGTTTGAACAAATTTCAGGCCGCTCTCAAACAGACGCACCCGCGACTGCTGACGGTTCAGGTTGTACTGCAACGTTTTCAACAAACCGGTAAACAGCGTGGTGCGCATCACCGCCAAATCCGCCGACAACGGGTTAGCCAAGGGCAACGGCGTTTTATCCGGCTCCACCAAAGCCTGTAGCTCAGGATCACAAAAGGTGTAACAGACCACCTCTTGATAACCGCGATCCACCAAGGTGTTCTGCAACTGCTCCAGACCCACACTCGCTTCGGGATTGACTTTCATCTGCGGGCGCAAAGAGGGCTGGGTGCGCGGAATGCGGTCGTAACCGTAAATGCGCGCCAACTCCTCCACCAGATCCGCTTCAATGTTCATATCAAAACGGTAGCTGGGGGGCTGAATAGACCAGCCGCCCTCTATTGGCTCCAGTTGCAGACCCAAACAGGTCAACATCTCCTCCACATCCACAGCGGCCAGATCCAGACCGAGAATCCGCTTGATGCGCTCTGCGCGCAAAACAATCGCCGACTTTTTCGGCATGGCCGCGCTCTCCAGCGCCTCGATGACTGGTCCCGCTTGCCCCCCGACGATCTCCAGCAACAGCGCCGTGGCGCGTTCCATTGCGGCACGTTGCAGTTCAGGATCAACACCGCGCTCAAAACGGTGCGAAGAATCGCTGTGCAAACCGTAACGACGCGCTTGACCGGCCAATGTATGCGGCACAAAAAACGCGCTCTCCAAGAAAATATCTTCGCTGCGGGCGGTCACACCAGAGGCCAAACCGCCCATAATGCCCGCCAGCGCCAGCGGCTTGGTCTCATCCGCAATCACCAGACTGTCGCCCTTCAGCGTCACCTCGTTGCCATCCAGTAAGGTCAATTTTTCACCGTTTTCAGCCAGACGTACCACAATGCCGCCACTGACGGTGCTGAGATCAAAGCCGTGCATCGGTTGACCCAGCTCCAACATGACGTAGTTGGTCACATCGACAACGGGCGAAATGGCCCGAATGTCGGAACGGCGCAGACGCTCCACCATCCAGAGCGGCGTTTGTGCCTGCACATCAATGTTACGAATCACGCGGCCAACGTAGTGCGGGCAGCGATCAGAGGCTTGCAGTGAAACCGGCAGCACATCCTCAATCTCAGCCATCACCGCTGGAATTTCAATCTCTTTTAGAGTCAAACGATTGCGAGCGCAGAGATCCCGCGCCACGCCACGAACACTAAGGCAATCGCCACGATTGGGGGTCAGATCCACCTCAATGATCGTATCTTCAAGCTGCAAATAGGTGCGGATGTCTTCGCCCAAAGGCGCATCGCTGGGCAGCGCCAGCAAACCATCGGCACTTTCAGCCAAACCCAACTCTTTCTCTGAGCAGAGCATCCCCATGGACGGCACACCGCGCAGCTTGGCTTTTTTGATCTTAAAACCTGACAGACGTGCGCCCACTTTGGCACAAGGCGCTTTCATCCCCAGATGCACATTGGCTGCACCGCAGACAATCTGCAACAGCGCGTCTTCCCCCACCGCCACCTGACAAATGCGCAACTTGTCCGCATCAGGGTGTTTTTCCAACGAGATCACTTCCCCCACCACCACACCGCTGAACTCTGCCGCAGCGGGCGTAATGCCCTCCACTTCCAGACCCAACATGGTCAGCTGCGCTGCCAATTCAGCGCTCTCAATATCGGGATTTACCCATTCTCTCAACCAGCTTTCGCTTAATTTCATGACTGTTTTTTCACACTAAATCGTTGATTATTCGGGAGCCGTGGCGACTATTTAAACTGCTGCAAAAAGCGCAAATCGTTCTCGAAAAAGAGGCGTAAATCGTTAACGCCATAACGCAACATCGCCAAACGCTCCACCCCCATGCCGAAGGCATAACCGGTATAGACTTCGTTATCAATGCCAACCGACTTAAACACCTCAGGGTGAATCATGCCGCAGCCCAGCACCTCCAGCCAACCGGTGTGGCTACAGACACGACAGCCCTCACCAGAGCAGATCACGCACTCGATGTCCGCCTCAGCGGAAGGCTCGGTAAACGGAAAATAAGAAGGGCGGAAACGAATTTTCAGATCATCACGCTCGAAGTAGAGGTGTAAAAAGGTCTCTAAATGCCCCATTAAATCGGTGAAGGAGACGTTCTTATCCACCATCAAACCCTCGACCTGATGAAACATCGGCGTGTGAGTCACATCGGAGTCACAACGATAGACTCGACCTGGGGCGATGATGCGCAGCGGCGGCTCTTGGTTCTCCATCACCCGCACCTGCACCGGTGAGGTGTGGGTGCGCAACAGACGACCGTCGTCAAAATAGAAGGTGTCGTGCATGGCACGCGCCGGGTGATGCGCCGGAATATTGAGTGCCTCAAAGTTGTGGTAGTCGTCCTCCACCTCCGGGCCCCTCTGCCACCTCAAAACCGAGTTGAGAAAAAAGACTGTGGATACGGCGAATGGTGCGCGTCACAGGATGCAGACCACCGCTGTTAAGACCACGACCTGGCAAACTCACATCTACCGCTTCAGCGGCCAAACGGGCGCTAAGCGCCTCTTGCTCCAGAATCTGCTTGCGCTGCTCCAGTAGATGCGCCAGTTCACGTTTAGCCGCATTAATCGATTGACCGGCCTCACGGCGATCTGCCGCTGGCAGTTTGCCCAAGGCTTTGAGCTGCTCCGTTACCAAGCCTTTTTTACCCAAAAAAATCGACACGAATTTGATCCAGATCTTTGAGCGTACCGACCTGCGCAATCTGTTGTTGCGCGTCCGCCATCAATTCCGACAGTTGAAGAGACACAGTGATAATCCTAACTAAAAACGAGATTTTGACAAAACAGCCTTATTTGAATAACAAGGCCAAGCTACTTTGCCAAAATCTCAACAAAAAGGGGAAAGGTTTCCACCTTTCCCCCAGACGAAGCGATAAAACATCGGCAATAAGCGACGCTTTAATCGTTCAGGCTTGCTTTCGCTTTTTCAGCAATGGCGGCAAACGCAACGGCGTCACGCACGGCCAAATCAGCCAAGACCTTACGATCCACTTCGATGCTGGCTTTTTTCAGGCCATTCATAAAGCGGCTGTAAGAAAGGCCGTTGATGCGAGCGGCGGCGTTGATACGCACAATCCACAACGCACGGAACTGACGTTTTTTCTGACGACGATCACGATACGCGTATTGACCGGCTTTGGTGACCGCTTGTTTGGCAACGCGCAAAACACGACTGCGCGCACCACGATACCCTTTGGCTTTCTTCAGAATCTTTTTATGGCGGGCGTGAGCCGTTACACCACGTTTTACTCTAGGCATTTTCTATTCTCCCAACTTACGCAAAAGGCAACATGCGACGAACCATAGCGGTATCGCAATGAGCAACTTGTGAAGGCGCACGCAAATGACGTTTCCGCTTGGTGCTCTTCTTGGTGAGAATATGACGGCGATGGGATTGACCCCGTTTAAAGCCGCCGCTGGCGGTGCGTTTGAAGCGTTTCGCAGCACCACGGTTGGTTTTCATCTTTGGCATAGTATAACTCCCGTTACTATATATAAAGTTTCTGTCCGGCTCAGTCGGAGTCTACTGAAGCTCGAACGATGTTACCCACACAAAAATCGCCCCAGCCAACCGCAGTTGAGCAGGGACGACGTTTTCAAGGTTCGGTACGTTTTGCTGACTACCTCTTTCGAGCTGCCATCACCATCACCATCTGACGGCCTTCCATTTTAACGTGTTGTTCAATCACCGCCAACTCATCCAAATCTTGGGCAACACGAGCAAGCAGCTTAGCGCCCAAGTCACGATGCGCCATCTCACGACCACGGAAACGCAGGGTGATTTTGGCTTTATCGCCATTTTCCAAGAAGCGAGTCAAATTACGCAGTTTGACCTGATAATCTCCCTCCTCAGTCCCAGGGCGAAACTTGATCTCTTTGAGCTGGATCTGCTTCTGCTTCTGCTTCGACTGGTTGTGTTTCTTGCGTTGCTCAAAACGAAACTTACCGTAGTCCATAATTCGACAAACAGGCGGCTTCGAGTTGGGCACAATCTCAACCAGATCCAATGTAACAGCCGTTGCAGCGGCAAGTGCTTTCTCTATAGAAACCACACCAACTTGTTCACCTTCAGCGTCAATCAAACGCACTTCAGGCGTGGTGATATCACGGTTTCTACGATGCTTTTTTTCAGCAGCGATATTTCAATCCTCCAAAATGGCAAGACCGTGGTTTGCGATTTCGTCCTTCAGACGTTCGGTCAGCGCTTCAACAGTCAAGCTGCCCAGCTCCTGACCGTCTCGCGCACGCACGGCGACGGTATGTGTTTCTACCTCACGATCCCCCACCACCAAAAGATAGGGAACACGTTGCAAGGTATGCTCACGGATTTTAAAGCCGATTTTCTCGTTTCTCAAGTCCACATTGACCTTAAATCCACATTTTCTCAGCTTTTTTTCCACTTTTTTAACGTAATCGGCCTGATTGTCGGTAATGTTCATCACCACCAACTGAATCGGCGACAACCACGTCGGCAATTTACCGGCATGATGTTCAATCAAAATACCAATAAAACGCTCTAAAGACCCCAAAATAGCCCGATGAATCATCACCGGAACCTGTTTTGAACCGTCTTCGGCAACGTATTGCGCGCCTAAACGGCCTGGCATGGAAAAATCGACCTGAATAGTACCACATTGCCAAGCACGACCGATGCAGTCTTTGAGAACAAACTCAATCTTAGGGCCATAAAAAGCCCCTTCACCTGGTTGCAGCTTCCATTTGATACCTTTGTCATCCAGTGCAATCTGCAACGCCTCTTCCGCCCGATCCCAAAGTTCATCGGCACCCACACGCTTTTCAGGCCGAGTTGAGAGCGCCACTTCAATCTCATCAAAACCAAAACTTTTGTAGGTCAGATAGGTGAGATCAATCAGATCCGCCACTTCCGCTTGCAACTGCCCTTCGGTGCAAAAGACATGGGCATCGTCTTGGGTAAAACGACGGGCGCGCATCAAACCGTGCAAGGTACCAGAAGGCTCATTGCGATGCACCACCCCAAACTCGGCGATGCGCAGCGGCAGATCACGGTAGCTTTTCAGACCTTGGTTGAAGATCTGAATGTGACACGGGCAGTTCATCGGCTTGATGGCGTAATCCCGATTCTCCACATGAGTGCTGAAAATCATGTCACCGAACTTATCCCAGTGACCGGATTTTTCCCACAAGCTGCGATCCAGCACCTGCGGCGTGTGTACCTCTTGATAACCAAAATCCTCTAAGGTCTCGCGCATGTGGGTCTCCACATTGCGATAAAGCTGCCAACCCTTCTCATGCCAAAAAACCATACCTGGCGCTTCTTCTTGGAAATGAAACAGATCCAACTGTTTGCCCAGTTTACGGTGATCGCGTTTTTCAGCCTCTTGCAAACGGTGCAAATAACCTTTCAACTCTTTTTTATTCGTCCAAGCGGTGCCGTAAATGCGCTGCAACATCTCGTTCTTAGAGTCACCACGCCAATAGGCCCCCGCCACTTTGGTTAACTTAAAGGCTTTCAAAAAGCCCGTAGAAGGCACATGAGGGCCGCGACAGAGGTCAATAAAGTCACCCTGTTGGTACAAAGAGATCTCTTGCTCACTGGGAATATCAGCGATGATTTTCGCCTTGTACTCTTCACCTAAGCCTTTGAAGAACTCCACCGCTTCATCGCGAGGTTTCAAAGAGCGTTCGATTTTGCTGTTGGCCTTGACCAACTCCTTCATCTTCTTCTCAATCGCACTCAAATCATCGGTGGTAAACGGACGCTCAAAAGCAAAGTCGTAATAAAAACCGTTTTCAATCACCGGTCCGATGGTCACCTGCGCGGAAGGGAACAAAGACTTCACCGCCTGCGCCAACAGATGCGCGCTGGAGTGACGAATCACCTCCAACGCCTCATCGCTTTTATCGGTGACAATGCTCAACCGTGCATCGGCACTCATCACGTGGGAGCTGTCCACCAGCACCCCATCAACCACACCCGCCAAGGTTGCTTTGGCCAATCCTGAGCCAATATCCGCTGCAACATCAAACACCGTCACCGGCTGATCGAACTCGCGTACGCTGTTGTCCGGCAAAGTAATGTTAGGCATCTCTTTAATCCTTTTTTGTTGTGTAGTGACCCATACGAAAGGCCACGGTTTATGTGGCGGCGATACTAGCGCAGCCGTCCAGTGGGAATCAACTGGCATCCCAGTATTTGGTGGCGATGCCCTCACCCAAATCCGCTTCGATCAAACGACTGCGTACGTCCAACAGCTTCTCCAGCAGTGCCGGTTCCGCTTGCTCATAGGCATCGGCATCAGGCACACGCTTGACGACCACACCAAGCAGTTCAGTAATGGCGTTGCCAACGGAGTTCTGACTGATGGTGACAATCAATTTGCCCTCATCGTTGCGATAAATGAGCTGCTTGAAGGCCGGTTGCCAACGAATGGAGTTGGCGTATTTGGCGTCTCTAACACAGTGATCCCGCACTTTTTTCGCCGCTTTCATAAAGTCGTTGTTAAACAACAAAATGCTTTCGACTTCTTTAGGGAAATAGATATCCCGAGGCATGGCCGCATTGCGAGTCGACACCTGCGAGAAAAAAGCCCGATAGAAATCGATAAAGCCCTTTAACACCAGATCATATTCTGCCCAAAAACGCACGTCCTTCAGTGCATCCACCCCACCTTGAACTTCCCAACAAGGCAAACCTTGTGGGTAGCCCGTCAAAGAGAGGTTTGACTCATCGCCGTGCAGCGGTTTTAAAATCTCCAGATGCAAGGCCTGATCAAAAAAGTCCCGATAAACCGCTCGCATGTAGGCCTGAAACAGGCTGTGCTGACCGCCATCAGTCAAATTAGGGTTATCCGCATCCGCCAGCTTGGCCTCACGCAAGCCTTGCATGGGAAAGACAATAAAATGATTGTGCAACATGCGAATGCTCGGCACCCCTGGAGAAGTCAGCGGCCAAGTGGCATCCAAGCTCGCCTCGCCCGCCAACACCAGCGCCTCAGTGGGGTCAGGGTACTGCTCGATCATATATTCGATCATGATCTGATTCATGCGGTTCCAGACCGACTTCACTCCAACGTCAATCTGAGTTCGACGCACAGGCCGCCCCAAGGGGTTCAAAATACTCTGCGAGGTGTTGTAGATGATCGAGGCATCAAAGGCGTTGCTGTGACCCAAGGCTTTGCGATACAGCAGCAGATTTTCAGGGTTGAGCAACAGGCCGTTATTATTGACCAGATCGTTTAGGTTTTCGGTGCTGTTAAAAAATTCATTGGGTTTCATTCCCTCCGGCACATCCAGAGGAATAGGACGAAAAGGCGTAATTATTTCACGTGAGCCGATCTGCATACAACGTTATCCTTGTTCCGTTTTTTGACAATATTTTGCTTTGATCTGCTCATTGGCAGCTTCACCACGATCACAACGAACGCAGTTTAAAACACGATTTAACCTCTTTTTCCGACCAGCGACGGTTACAACCCAAGGACGGTTCACAAACGGCGGTTTATGGCGAACGTGCTGACCGTGATGACAGGCCAACTCTGCGACCCAATCGCCCAATTCATCTTGGTGATAACCGATGATTTTTTGCTGCACGTTTAAGAAGCCGTCTTAATCCGGTTGCGCCCCGAATTTTTTGCTTCATACAAAGCCTTGTCCGCACGCGCCATCAACTGACTCAAATCATCATCGGCATCATTGGGAATCAAGTCAGCCACTCCCGCACTGATGGTGACAGAGATCACCTCCCCATCAGAGAGGCTAATTTTTTCCGCTTCAATCGCACGACGAATGCGCTCAGAAGTTAACCACGCTTCATCAACACTGGTTTTGGGAAAGACAATACAGAACTCTTCACCACCAATGCGAGCGGCAAAATCCGTGTCACGAATCAGCTTCAGCAACAACTGACAAACTGCGATCAAAACACGATCACCCGACTCATGACCGTAACGGTCGTTCACCTGCTTAAAATGATCCAGATCCAAAAGCAACATCGAAAACGGTTGTGAACTGCGTTGCGCAGCGACAATGCATTGTTCCGCACGAGAGTGAAAATAACGGCGATTAAACAACCCTGTCATGGAGTCTGTGACCAATAACGTATGCGTCGTATTACGACTGGCCAATAAAAAATGGCTCAAATAACCGGCCAATAACACCACCAGCAGACCCAAAGACCAAAACAGAGCACGTCCTTGCCACTGCCCACCCCAGCCCGCCAACGGGCGGCCTGCCAGCTGCCACTGACCATTGGGAAAATTCACCGCCAGCAACAATGACTCACTCTTCGGCGCAAACAACTCAGCTTGACCCCAAAAAAGCGCACCCTGTGCGCCTTTACCATCCACTCCGCGCAAAGCGATCTCTATACCCGCCTGTTGCGACTCCAACACGACGTCATTCAATAACCGGTCGAGATCGATCAAAATTACCGCCAACCCCCAATAACCGTCTGCACTAAGATTGCCTACCACAGCAGGGAAAAACAGCGGATAACGAGCAATAATGGCGCGACCGGTTTGACGCAGTTCCACCGGGCCTGAAATCAGCAGCTTTTTTTCGCTTATGGTTTTACGCACCACCTGCGCACGTTTTGGATCAGCCAACAAATTATGGCCGACAGCAGCTTCATTGCCTTTTAAGGGATGGATAAAGGTCACCACCGAACGGGGTGCCAACTGTAAACTGCGAACACCAGGCACCTCTTTCAGCAGCACTTTGGCGTAACGTTCAAAATAGACTTGGTTTAAAACAGGACTGGTACGCACCCAAGCGGCCAGACTGTAGACCAAAAAAATGCGTTTATTGATTGCTTGCTCAAGGTGAATGCGGCTCGCACTCAAATCTCTGTGCAATGTTATTTGCGCCGCTTGCTGAGCCAAGTCGCCCTGTTTTAGATCCCACAGGCGCAACAGAGTTAATAACGCCAACACCGTAACCGCACCGAGAAAAATCGGTAACCACTTACGACACCAACCTTTTTGGTTATGCAGCTGACAGCCAAACACCGTTCTGCATCACCCCAATGAACCCGCATTTTGTTGCCGTTTCACCTCAAACAGGGTGATTCCTGTGGCGACGGAGACGTTCAAACTCTCCACCTGCCCCTGCATTGGAATTTTGACCAGTTGATCGCAACCGTCACGCGTCAATCGGCGCATACCACTGCTTTCTGAACCCATCACCAAAGCCAGCGCGCCTTTTAACTGAACGTCGTATAAGTTCTGTTCAGCCTCACCCGCCAGCCCCACCACCCACAAATCCAAATCCTGCAAGGTTTTCAGGGTACGGGAAATATTGGTCACTTGGAAAAAAGGCACACTCTCCACCGCACCGGCGGCCACTTTGCGCACCACAGGAGTAATGCCCACCGCACGGTCTTTGGGCACCACCACCGCATGTGCGCCCACCGCATCGGCACTGCGCAGACACGCACCCAAATTATGCGGGTCTTGAATGCCGTCTAAAACCAAGACCAAGGCATCTTCTTCGAGCGCCTGAATCAGCTCAAACAACTCCCCCTCACCGCGCATCTGTACGCTGCGGTATTCCGCAACTACCCCTTGATGATTTGGATTGCCAAAACGATCCAATTCTCGTTTTGAACACGAGACCACAGCAACCTGAAGAGAGTCGGCCAATGCCCGTATCTTTTGCAGACGTTGATCACTGCGCGCCTCATCCACCGAGAGCTGCACGACGTTTTTAGGGTCGTTACGCAGCGCCGCTTCCACGGCATGCAGACCGTAAATCAACGGCCTACTGCTTTTGGCCATTAACTGGCACCAGAGGGTTTACGCGCCGGACGTTTGCGACGACGAGGACGACGCGCCGGACGCTCAAACTCAGATTTAGGTTTGGCTTCGACAGTGTCATCGGCCAGCGGCTCAAAATCAATTTTTCGATCATCCAAACTGACTCGCGCCACTTTGACCTTAATCGCATCACCGATGCGATAAATTTTGCCCGAACGCTCACCGATCATACGGTGACCCTTGGGATCAAATTTATAATAATCTTTGCTCAGCGAGGTGACGTGTACCAAACCCTCAACGTAAACGTCATTCAACTCCACAAACAAGCCAAATGAGGTCACCGTGGTGATAATGCCAGGGAATTCTTCACCCACTCGATCCAGCATGTATTCACACTTAAGCCAATCGGTGGCATCACGGGTCGCGTCATCGGCACGGCGCTCCGCCATAGAACACTGCTCACCCAAACGCACCATCTGATCGGCGCTGTAATCGTACGCTCGCACCCGTTTGCCACGCAGTGCCAGCAAGGCCTTTTTCGGCAACGAGGCAACTGTGCGCTGATCACCGCCGTGAATGATGTGGCGAATGGCACGATGCACCAGCAGATCAGGGTAACGACGAATCGGTGAAGTGAAATGAGCGTAGCTGTCCAGTGAAAGACCAAAATGCCCTTGAGAACCATCTGGACTGTAAACCGCTTGACTTAAGGAACGCAATAAAACCGTCTGGAACAGACGCGCATCGGGGCGCTCGGCTACTGCGCGCAGCACTTCGGCGTAATCTTCCGCTGAGGGGCTGTCACCGCCTTTGAGGCTCAAACCGTGCTCTTTTAAGAAGGTGTGCAGATCTTCCAACTTGGCTTTTTTCGGTCCACCGTGAACACGAAACAGACCCGGCACCTTTTTATTTTGCAGGTACTCAGCGGCGGCCACATTGGCCAAAATCATACACTCTTCGATCAAGCGGTGAGCGTCGTTGCGCCCCACCGGCACAATCGCTTCGATCTTTTTATTGGCATCAAAACGAATCACCGTTTCACGACTGTCAAAATCAATCGCGCCCCGCTTCTGGCGACGTTTCAACAGCGCGTGATAAAGGTCGTAAAGACGCTCTAAGTGGGGAATCAAAACTTGGTTTTGTTGGCGCAAGGTCTGATCTTTATCCACCAGCATCGCCGCCACATCGGTGTAGGTCAGACGCGCATGAGAGCACATCAAACCTTCAAAAAAGCGGCTGCGGATCATCTTGCCGCTGGGATCAATGATCATCTCAGCCACCATGCAGAGACGATCCACATGCGGGTTCAATGAACAGAGACCATTGGAGAGCACTTCCGGCAGCATCGGCACCACCCGTCCAGGGAAATAGACCGAGGTGGCACGCAGCTGCGCTTCGTCATCCAGTGGTTCACCGATTTTGACATAATGTGACACATCGGCAATCGCCACCAGCAACCGCCAGTTTTCGCCTTGTTGTTCACAGAAGACCGCATCATCAAAATCTTGTGAATCGGCACCGTCAATGGTCACCAAGGGCATGTTGCGCAGATCTTCACGACCGACCTTATCCGCCTCCAACACCTCTGGCGAAAGGCCGACAATGTCGGCCTCCACCGCATCGGGCCATTTAACCGGAATATTGTGGGCGTTGAGCGCCACCTCAATCTCCATCCCCGGCATCATGTGGTCACCCAGCACTTCGGTAATGTGGCCGATGGGCTGATGACGGCGGTTAGGCTGCTGCACAATGGTGGCCATGACAATCTGGCCGTGCTGAGCTTCACCCCGTTGATCGCTGGGAATAAAGACTTCTTGATGAATGCGTTTGTTGTCGGCAATCACCAACGACAAACCATCTTCACAATAAAAACGCCCCACCACTTGTTTATTGGCGCGCTCCAGCACCTCCACCAAGACCCCTTCACGGCGACCTCGGCGATCAAAACCGGACACACGCACCACGGCACGATCACCGTGCAACAAAGAACGCATCTCTTTCGGCCCTAAAAAAAGGTCATCGCCACCTTCATCGGGTACCAGAAAACCGAAACTGTCGGGATGAGCAATCACTCGTCCTCGCACCATATCTTCATCGTTAACCAACATATGGCCACCACGGCGGTTCTTCACCAGCTGACCGTCACGCACCATGGCAATCAGCCTGCGCCGCAGCGCTTCCAGTGGCTCATCACCGGTCAGCTTTAAGATTTCAATAAAACCATCGTAGGTCAGCGGAGCACCGTGCTTCTCTAAAAGTTCCAGCAACAGCTCTCGGCTGGCAATGGGATTGTCGTAATGGCGCGCTTCACGCTCAGCTTGGGGGTCGCGAGGGGTGTTTTTATTAATACTCATTCCAGATAACTTCAATAACCGATACACCACGATTCATGGCAGGAGACATTATGGCCGAAATTTGCAGCAGGGCATAATATTTCTCTGCTTAATCTGCCATTAAACACTATTTTGCACAAAAACATTGACATATCAGGAGGAGATGGGTAAATTGCGCGCCACTTCGAGTGGCAACACTGAAGTAACCGCACTTTTGCCGAGGTGGCGGAATTGGTAGACGCGCTAGCTTCAGGTGCTAGTGAGCTTTGGCTCGTGGAGGTTCAAGTCCTCTTCTCGGCACCATATTTATAGAATCCTGCCAGATCAACACAAGTCACTTTCAGCATTATTTTACACACTCTGCCTATTTTGTATTCCCCTTCCGCTTTGATTACGCCCTCAGCGCATGTCTGCTCGAAAGCTCTCTTACACCAAAGTTCAAATAAGACAGAAGCAACTTGATTATCAGTCTGTTATTCATGGGATTTCTGATCGGCATGCGCCATGCGCTGGAGGCTGATCACATCGCCGCCATTGCTACCCTTGCAACACGCACGAATTCGCTGCGAGGAGCCCTAAGGCAAGGCGCAGCCTGGGGGCTGGGTCACACCGCCACGCTGTTCTTGTTTGGCTCCGTCGTCATCCTGATGGACTCGGTCGTCCCTGAAACGTTCGCCCTAAAACTCGAATTTGCCGTAGGCTGTTTATTGGTGATTTTAGGTTTAGATGTGATGCGCAAACTGATTCGTGACCGAATCCATTTCCATAGCCATAAACACACCTGCGGCGTACAGCATTTCCATGCTCACTCACACGCCGGTCAACGTAACCACAGTCCTGCGACGCATCAACATCAACATCCTGAAGGATTTCCTGTTCGAGCCTTGTTTATTGGCCTGATCCACGGCATGGCAGGTTCTGCCGCACTTATATTATTAACGCTGGAAACAATTCAGTCTCCTCTGCTTGGCTTAACGTACATGGCCTTGTTTGGCTTAGGTTCCATGCTCGGCATGGCCGTGCTGTCGGTGATCATCGCCATCCCGCTACGCCGATCTGCTCAAGGCCTGACTTGGTTGCATAATAGCCTGCAAGCCATCGTCGGTATCATCACCATTGCGTTAGGCGCTCATCTGATCATGAACATCGGCACTCAAATTATCGTCTTCTGATTTTTTCGCCGAGACCATAAAATGCCGTCGCTTGATCACCACCCGATGAAAGAAAATCACCGACATGGCGTTTTCCAACACCGTAAAGGCCATTGAACTGAAAAACAGCAGCACCACGATCAACAGCCAACCAATCTTCTCACGCTGCGACAACACCACGGCCAACTGTTCCAGCAACGCCTGCGATTCACCCGCCACCACCAAATTCAGATGCTGCCCTAAGGTATAGAGAGTGCCAGCAGGATCAAAATCAACAGAGGAAAATGGATAACAGCGAGTAATAAGCCACCGCTCCCGAAAGCAACATGCCTTGATTGGCACGAAAACCTACTAACACTCGCCAGAGAAACTTAAAGGGATGAGAGATCACCCAACGCAATCGGAAAGAAGAGAGGGCCATGAATTAACAGTAGCCGAAAAAGCGCCAAAAAATCCAGTATGCTACGCCCATGAGAGCCGACCCCATTATCCAAGTGAACAACTTGAAGAAAAAATACCCGCGCGTTTACGCCGTGCAGGGCATCCATTTTGAACTGCACCGTGGTCACTGCCTCGGGCTGCTTGGCCCCAACGGTGCGGGCAAAACCACCACCATTGAAATGCTGGAAGGCATCACTCCGCCCAGCAGCGGTGAGATACTCTACAAAGGTAAGCCGCTGGGGAAAACCTTTCATAATCAAGCGGGGATTCAATTTCAAGCCACTGCCTTGCAAGAGTTCCTCACTGCCAAAGAACATTTAACTCTGTTCCAAAACCTCTACCCACAGAGCCTGCCCCTTTCAGAGGTTGTCGAGCTCTGTTCACTGCACGAATTCCTCAACCAAGATGCCAGTCAACTCTCCGGCGGCCAACGCCAACGTCTGCTGTTGGCCATAGCCATGATCAACGATCCCGAAGTGCTGTTTCTTGACGAACCGACCACCGGCCTCGACCCGCAAGCACGGCGCAATTTTTGGAGCATGATCGACGGCATCAAACAACGCGGCAAAACCGTCTTGCTCACCACCCACTACATGGAAGAGGCCTACCAGCTCTGTGACCAAATTTTAATTATGGATCACGGCAAAATCATCGCCAGCGGCTCCCCAGACGAACTGCTGAAAAGCCATTTCCAAGAGTCCATTATCACTCTACCAAGTGAGGACTTTAAGGTTCAAAACGATTTTCCTCTACAACACCAAAACCTCGGTGACAACATTGAAATTCGCTCCAGCAACATCAACCAAACGCTGCAAACCTTACTGGAACACAAGATTCCACTGCAACATCTACAAATCCGAAAACACACACTGGAAGACCTCTTTTTGGCTCTGACCGGTAAGGAGCTACGCCAATGATGCGCCGCATTGCTGCCCTGTTTCACGCCCGTAACTTAGAATTTATCCGTGACCGCGCCTCCTTGAGCTGGAATTTGCTCTTCCCCGCCCTACTGGTCTTAGGCCTTGCGTTTGTTTTTTCTGGTGATGACAAGAGCCTATTCAAAGTGGCTCAGCTCACCACCGCCACAGAGCAGATTAACCCTCAACAACACCCCTTTTTAAGCACCGAACACATTCAATTTTTTATCCTCGAAGATCGAACAGCCGCACTGAAAAAAGTCGCCACCCATCAAATTGATCTGCTGTTAGAAATACACGATAAACAGATCCATTACTGGGTCAATTCAGAATCGGCCAACGGTTACATCGTAGAAAAATTGCTATTAGCCCGTGATCCAAAGGCACTCAAACAAGTAACGCAGGGGCAGCCCATGCGTTATGTGGATTGGTTACTGCCTGGCATATTAAGCATGAACATTATGTTCAGTTGCCTGTTTGGAGTCGGTTTTATTGTGGTACGTTATCGTAAAAATGGTTATCTGAAACGCCTTAATGCCACCCCAGTTACGGCCATTGAGTTTTTAATTGCCCAAGTTTTGTCGCGTCTGCTGCTGCTGCTCAGCGTCACCGTACTGGTTTATATGGGTACCAATTATTTTCTCGATTTCAGTATGCACGGCAATTATTGGCACCTGCTTCTGCTCACCGCCTTGGGCATTTTTTGCATGATCAGTCTCGCCTTAACGCTGGCCTCACGCACCTCCAGCGAGGAGCTGGCAGGCGGTCTGCTGAACGTCATCAGTTGGCCGATGATGATGCTCTCTGGGGTCTGGTTTTCCCTAGAGGGCAGCCCAGAAGCCATTCAGATATTGGCAAATTTTTTCCCGCTGACGCATTTAATCGACGGCGCACGGGCGATTATGTTGGAAGGGGCTGATCTGAGTGACATTCGTTATTCATTGCTGGCATTGAGCATCATGAGTTTGGTTTTTCTGCTCACCAGCACCAAGCTGTTTCGCTGGAAAGCAGAGTGAATTTATTTTTCTTAAGGAATCAAATCGCCAAATTTTCAGCGGTTATCTGACCCACCCTATGACAAATTACATTTTCGGTGACCGCTGGAGCTTGCTTATCATTCGTGACCTGCTGTTTATGGAAAAACAGTACTACGGGGATTTTTTAAATTCTACAGAAAAAATATCAACCAATATTCTGGCCAATAGGTTAGAAAAATTAGAGGTCGATGGTCTGATTACAAAAAAAGTAGATGCCAAAAATAGATCGAAGAAAATCTACAGATTAACGGAAAAAGGACTTGATTTACTGCCAATGCTGTTAGAGATGATCGTTTGGTCTGCCAAATACGATAAACAGACTCTGGCACCAAAAAAGTTTATCGAACAGATTCAAACAGATCGGGATGATTTTATGCAAGAAATAAGAAGAAAGCTTAATGTACTGTAGTCGCTGGGTCATTCAGATATTAAAATCCGTCACCTCCTGCACAAATAGCATACCCTGTGCAAACGAGCCTAACTGAATTTTTTCCACACAGCATTGATTCAGTGCCACTAAATGGGCTTTTACCAGCCCTTCAAACTCGTGCAGAGAAAGTGACTGCCCAGTGGCAATACACTCAATGAATTTTTTATCCTGACTCGGTTTAAGGGTATAAATTGCCCCCGCTGAATCAACCAAACGATCCTGATCGGAATAACCATAAAAATGCAGATCTGGGTCATTATTCCAGTGCGCTTCATCGGCAATAAAGATCAATTCGTCATCATGTTCGTACTGAATAAAAGCAGGCCAAACAAGCATTGTTTATAACTCCGAGACCGAAGTCTCTAGATCCTTAATAATGCCATTATGAATATCGTAAACCCAACCGTGTACCGCCAGCTCGTAACCTGCCCGCCACGCTTTTTTTACCACTGTGGTATGACAAACGTTTTTCACCTGTTCCATAACGTTCAACTCGCACAGTCGATCCAATTTTTCCTTGCCTTGCAAGCCTTTCAGTTCACCTTCATTAAACCGTGCCACGTCTTGAATGTGACGCAACCAGTTATCAATCAAGCCGTGGTCACAGCTCTCTTGCGAAGCCGCTACCCCACCACAACCGTAGTGACCACAGACGATAATGTGCTTCACTTTTAACACTTCCACTGCGTAGTGAATCACCGACAAGCAGTTCAAATCCGTATGCACCACCACATTGGCAATGTTGCGATGCACAAACACTTCACCCGGTGGCAACGAGACAATTTGATTGGCAGGCACACGGCTGTCCGAACAACCGATCCAAAGGTATTCGGGAGCTTGCTGCTTAGACAGAGTAGAAAAAAAATGGGGATCTTTGTCCGTAACCGAGGTGGCCCATTCAAGGTTGCGGTTCAAGAGGTGCTGTAAGGTGGTCAAAAGAAACTCACTTTCTCTGCTGTAGGTGAGCTATTGAACGTCAAAGGTCACAGAATGGCAAGCACAATTCACACGTCCCGCCACCACACCTCAATACTCCTTCACCTTACCTCGCAGCGTCTTGAGCCGCCCACGCTTGGTTTTGCTCTCCATACGCCGAACTTTTGCACCCTTGCTCGGTTTGGTGGCACGACGTGTTTTTTGCACCACCGTCACCGCTTTAATTAACGTTTGCAAGCGCATCAACGCTTCCGTACGGTTTTTATCTTGGCTGCGATGGATCTGTGCTTTGATCACCACCACACCTTCTTTATTGATGCGATGATCATTTAAATTAAGCAATTTTTCTTTGTAAAACTCAGGCAACGAAGAGGCTCGAATATCAAACCTAAGATGCACCGCCGAGGAGACCTTATTCACATTTTGGCCACCCGCCCCTTGAGCACGAATCGCCTGCAACTCAATTTCAGAGCTGGGAATAACCACATGATGTGAGATAAATAACATAAGAGTTCACATTCAAATTATGCTGGGAAAAAATCAATGGTATGGCTGACCGTTGTCACCGAAACCGGCTCGCGTCCAAAATTGATCATCTTCAAACGCGCCACCAATTTACGCTGCAAACGCCGATCAGACAACTCACTGGAGAGAATTTTACAGCGAATCACCTTACCCGCCGCAGAAATCGTCAACTCAAACACCACCCTGCCCTGCAACGATGGGTCTTTACGGGTGGCACGATTGTAAAGCGACTCCAACGAACCTTTATTTCGATCCAAACTGCGTCGAATCGCATCCACATTGCGCCCACCTTGCCTGCCAGCACGGCTCACCGATGCCCCTTCCGCACGAGCCAAACGGCTGCCGACTCGCCGTACCCCAGCATCACGCAAACTCGAATTTCCGGCCTCACGACTAAAGGAGACGTTTTGCATACCACCACTGCCACGCCCCACCGCAGAAGTAAGCACACCCCGTGACGAACCTCGGCTGCTGCTTATCGCTCCATGGGATAAACGTTGTGGTGAGTTAAGTGAATTCAGCTGAGGCCGTCCAAGATCGTGTAAAGCACGGGCATCAGAAAACAGCCCCACACTGGCCGCCCGTTGACGAGCCGTTTGAACGGGGCGCGTAACACTTTGGCGTGGTTTTACTACACGTTTTATTTTACGGATGGCTTTAGTTTGACGTTTTACAAGCCTCTTTTTGGCTTTAGTTACCTTTTTTAGCACTGGTTTTTTATTGCTAACCACCGGCGGTGTAACTGCACGCTCTTTTAGCAGCATCTGCACCACGACGGGAGGTAACATATTTTTTTTCTCTTGTTTAATTTCGGGCAAGTTAACCAAAGGAATCAATAGACCCAAAAAGAAAAAAACAGCAAAACTGATGCGAACAATTTTTTTAAAGCGCCGCGTCTCTTCTTCAGAATCACTCCACGGCAGATCGGGCGTTGCATAAACACTCATGATTTACCCCCTCGCCTTTTGCAAAACGGGCAGCGAGATTTTACTGAACCCCGCTTGACTGCAACTGCGCATCACTTTTTTCAACAACTTATAGGGAATGTCCTTATCCGCCATAATCATAATCTCTCGTCCCTCTGTTTCACTGTCTTCTTTCAGCACACGTCGTTTTTTTTGGTTCTGCAATGCAAAAACCAACTCAGGAATGGCCTGTTTCCCACTGCGTTTCACCCGCTCAAGCGTGATGATATTTCGATCTTGCAATAAAATCTCTGTCTGCGTCACCATCACACGTAATACCTGACGAGGTTTCTGCTCAGCCACCGATTCTGGCAACTGCAAGACTTTTAAGTTAGGCAAGACCTGTTCACTGGAAGAGTTCACCAGCAGAAAAAAGACCAAAATGGTAAAAATATCCATCAAAGAAACCAAATTGAAACCGACGCTGTTTTTCGCTCGCGTGTGATGCCGCTGCATACGACGCGCCCGACGAGAGAGCTTCATTGACCCATTCCAGCCAGAGGTGCATCACCCAGAGAGATCTGCGGAAACAGCTCCAGCATCACACTGCCCCCCACCTGCACCACTTCGGCTGCCCGAACTTGATCCATCAACGCAACCAAACGCTCATAAGAGACCGATTCGGCCAGCAAAATCGACACGGATTTTTTCTCTGGATAACGAGACTTAACCTGTTGCAACACCCCTGACAAACGCTGCAACACCTTCTCATCAGACCAACGCAACTGTTTGATGATCTGCTGATTTTGGCCAACCACAGTCAAATTGTTGGGTCGCACCACCAACTGCAAAACCCACTCCTTGGCATCTTCTGCCGCCGCTGTTTTACTGGGCAGATTCAATTCCAAAATGGTGATGCGAGAAAAAACAGCGGTAATCAATAAAAAAGGCACCAGCACCACCATCAAATTCATAAACGCGGTAATGTTCAGCTCCTCCGCCTCTTTACGACGCTGAGCTCGACGCTGATGCCGACGCATTAGAGCTGTATTCCTTGGGTCTCATTCGGGCCTGCTTGAGTACGGGTTTTACGTTTACGACCGGCACGCAAGGTAATGACGTTCACCAAGCGCACCGCCGCCATCTCCAAACTGTCCACCAACTCCGTGGTTTTGGTCTGCAAAAAAGCGTGCGCCAACAACAGCGGAATGCCCACCATTAACCCAAGAGCCGTGGTGTTCATGGCCACCGAGATACTGGCCGAAAGCAGGTCGGCTTTTTCCGCCGGATTGGCGTTGGCCACCGCAGTAAAGGCTTCGATCAAACCGATAATCGTACCCAACAGACCCAGCAAAGTCGCAATATTGGCCAGTGTAGCCAGATAATGAGTGCGCCTCTCCAACTGCGGCATCACCTCCATCAAACCCTCTTCCATCGCCAGCTCAATGTCTTCCCGATGCCGTGCTGTGCTAATCCGACTCAGACCGTAACCCAAAATTTTTGCCAAGGCCGTTTGAGAATTGTCCGCCACCTTCAAGGCTTCTTTGTATTTGCCCTGCTCCAAGACCGGTTGCAACAGCCCCCAATCCTGACGATTGCGACCTTTGGCGCGATCCAGATAAAGATAACGCTCTACCGCAATTGCCGTCCCCACCGCCATTACCAGCATGATCGGGTACATAAACAGTCCACCGGTTTGAAAAAAGTGGATAATGACATCAAACATTATTTTCTCCTACACGACCCTAAACCGCCCATCGGTTTAAAAGATCCGCAACGGTTTTTGCTGCATCTTTCGGGCTAGAGTAAAACAAACTTACCGATAAAACTGTGAAGGAAAAGACAAAAGTAGCGAAATAGCAGACGGCACTGCCTGTTTTGTGAAGGCCGTTGACTTAGAATAGCGGGGCGTTATCGATAAGGATGTAAGCCAAACCGGCAACGGGTTGGCCACAAGGAAGAGGAAGGATTCTGATCGCTACCAACGAATTAGCAGGGAGCCTGATTCATTGGTATTTTTATTTTATCCAAAAAAATTCAAGCCACTTGCATCGGAATAGCATTGGCACTGCGTACCATCTCATTGGCTTCATTGACATAAATCAAACGGGGTTTAAAGGCCTTCGCTTCTTGAGTAGACAGCTGTGTATACGCACAGATAATGACCCTGTCATTTGGGTTGGCTTTATGCGCTGCTGCACCGTTCACCGAAATCATCCCCGAACCCGCTTCACCCCGAATCACATAAGTGGTAAAACGCTCGCCATTATCAACGTTGTAAATCTGGATCTGTTCGTATTCCAAAATACCCGACGCATCCAATAAATCCGCATCAATCGCACAAGAGCCTTCATACTCCAGCTCCACTTGAGTAACACGCACTTTGTGCAATTTTGCCTTTAACATCGTGACCTGCATGACTCTTTAACTCTTCTTCAAAGGGGAATAAAACTCAACAACCGAGGTGACAATTATGAAAGATAATGACCACCGCATCAATGCTCTTGATGCATGTCAACCTCAGCTAGAATCAGATTATCAATCAATCGCGTTCGTTCTAATTGCACCGCCACCAACAACACCCAGCTCAATGGGTCGGAACTCAGCGCCACCTCTGATAAATCGGCAGCGCTGCGAACAGCCAAATACTCCACCCGCAAACCAGCCTCATTGAGAGCCTCCACCGTCTGCCGCAAAGCCGTCTCTCGATCCATCTCACACTTAAGTAAGGTCTTCGCCAAACGCGTAAGCTTCTGATACAACAGAGGCGCTCTTGCACGTTCATCCGAGCTTAAATAGCCGTTACGCGAACTCATGGCCAAACCGTCGCTTTCCCGCTGCGTCGGCACCGAAACAACCTCAATGGGATAATTAAGATCGTCACAAAGCCTGCGAATCACCAACAGTTGCTGATAATCCTTCTGGCCAAACAACGCCACCTGCGGCTGCACCAAGTTAAACAGCTTACTCACCACCGTGGCCACACCAACAAAATGGCCAGGCCGATGCACACCACAGAGCTGCTCCGTCAGCCTCTCCGGCACCTGTACTTGTGTGCTTGATTCAGCCCCACGCGGGTAGATCACCTCATTCGTTGGCATAAACACCAGATCCACCCGCGCCTCTTCTAGCCGCTCTAGATCAGCCAACAAGGTTCGAGGATAGGCTGCCAGATCCTCATCCGCGCCAAATTGCAGTGGATTAACAAAAATACTCACCACCACTCGAAACGCCTGTTTTTTTGCCTCGGCCACCAAACTCAGATGCCCCGCGTGCAAATTACCCATCGTCGCCACCAGTGCAATGGACTCCCCATCACTGCGCCACTCCGATACCTGCTCACGCAGATCCTCAATGTCATCGGCGAACGTCATCAGCATCAGGCTAAAACCTGTTCAGGTGCGGGAAAAGAGCCCACTTTGACCGCTGCAACGTAGGCCGCAATCGCAGCTTGAATCGAATCGTGTCCCAAGAGGAAATTTTTACTGAAACGTGGCGCGTTGTGACTCAAACCCAACAAATCGTAAAGCACCAAAATTTGGCCATCCACTCCAACACCGGCTCCGATACCAATCACCGGAATATCCACATTGGCTGTAATTTCGCTGGCCAACAACTCGGGAACACACTCCAATATCAATAGATCCGCACCGGCCTCCGCCAGCAACACCGCGTCTTTTAATAAAATCGCCGCACTCTGATCATCTTTGCCTTGCAGCCGATAACCGCCCAATTTATGCACTGCTTGAGGCTGAAGCCCCAAATGCGCGCAGACCGGAATGCCCTTTTGCGCCAGCAATTTCACGGTCTGCACCTGACTGGCACCGCCTTCCAGCTTCACCATCTGCGCGCCACTCTCTTTCAACAGACGACCGGCGTTGTGCAACGCACTCATTGGATCGACGTAGCTCATAAAGGGCAGATCCACCACCAACAACGCCTGTGACAGCCCTCTGCGCACCGCCTGTGCATGATAAACCGTCTCATCCATCGTCACGGGCAACGTGGTTTCATGACCTTGAATCACCATGCCGAGAGAATCACCGACCAAAACCAGATCCACACCCGCCTGATCCAAAATTTTGGCAAAACTGGCATCATAGGCGGTCAAACAGGCGATTTTTTCACCGGCCTGTTTCATCGCTTGCAGACGAGTTACGCTCATTTTTTGTGGTTTTTTTTCTGCACTCACGCCCTTTGCACCTCATCACTCTCATCTGGCAAACGCCACAACGTCTCTTTTTCTATCTTCAGTAGCAGGTCTGTAAGGCAGCCCTGTTTTGGAATAAACAGCTCATCCACAATCTCAGACAACGGCAACAGCACAAACGCTCGCTGCGCGATACCGACGTGAGGCACCTGCAGACGCGGATGATCAATGATCTGACCTCCATACAACAGCAGATCCAGATCTAAAACCCGTGCTCCCCAGCGTTCGCCCTTCAATCGCCCAAAGTTCACCTCAATGGCTTGCAGCTGATCCAGCAACGCCAGCGGAGCAAGAGCGGTCTCAATATTCACCACGGCATTGACGTAATTCGGTTGATCTTGTGGCCCCATCGGCACACTGCCATAGAAAGAGGATGCGGCAATAAAACGACTCTCTGGCAGCCGCTTTAAAACTTCGATGGCGCGCAATAACTGTTGAGCGGGTTGCTCTAAATTACTGCCCAAGGCAATGTAACACTCAACCATTACTGCTCACTGTCAGACTTTTTAGCGTATTTTCGCCGCCGCTTACGCTTTCGAGGCTGATCCGGTTTGGGAGCCTGACGCGCCATCTCCTCTTGCTGCTCGGCGGGCAACTCTTGAATACGAGTCCACCAATCGCTGCGCTCTTGCAACGAGGAATCCAACTCAGCTCGCAGACAAAGGAAATCGTAACCGGCACGAAAACGAGGCTGCTCCAGCAAACGCAGGGCTCGTTTGCCGGTGTAGGTCAACAAACGTCCTTGCATCATCCAAATTTCCCGCATTGGGAAAGAAAACCGTTTTGGCAATGACGTGTGTGTCAATTGCACCGCCAAAGCGTCATCACCGGCACGCTGCATCGCCACCATTGGCGCTTCACCTTTTGCTAACCAAAGCTCATAACGCTCAGAGACATCAGGCCAAAGAAAAACGGCATATAAAAAGCCGGAGTCACCGATTTGCCTGCACGAATGCGCTGATCGGTGTTATTCAAGCCCCGCTCCAGCAGATCCCAAGTTGACTCATCGTCGTCACCCAGCTTTTTTGCCGCATGGGGAAACAGATAATCCAACAGATAATAGTCGTGCAACAACTCCAAACTCTTCACCGCATGACCGCTGTGAAACAGCTTCAGCACCTCTTCAAACAGACGCGCTGGTGGAATCTCTCCCAATTCAGAAGCAAGATCAGCAATGGGATCGCTGGCTTCAGGGGCAATTTCAAAGTCCAATTTAGCCGCAAAGCGTACCGCGCGTAACATCCGCACGGGATCTTCTTTATAACGGGTCACCGGATCGCCAATCAGACGCAAGAGACGCGCAGACACATCAGCCATGCCACCGGCGTAATCGTGAATAGAATAGTCTTTAATATCGTAATAAAGTGCGTTAACGCTGAAATCTCGGCGCAGGGCATCCTCAGCAATGTCACCAAAGACGTTATCGCGCATGATGCGGCCACCGGCATCGGTACGACCGTCTTCACCGTCACGATGACTGGCACGAAAGGTGGCCACTTCAATCACTTCACGCCCATACAGCACATGCGCCAGACGAAAGCGGCGACCAATCAAACGACAATTGCGAAACAGCGCGCGAACCTCTTCAGGACTGGCGCTGGTGGCAATATCAAAATCTTTAGGTTTCAAGCCGAGCAGCAGATCACGTACTCCGCCGCCGACCAAACAGGCTCGAAAACCCGCATCATTAAGACGATAGAGCACTTTTAACGCATTTTTACTGATGTTATTCCGTGAGACACCGTGCTCTGAACGAGGAATAATAGTTGCCACTGGCGCTTTTTTCACCCTTTCAACCCTCTCCACTGCAACCGTACCCTTTAGTCGCTGCCAAATCCGCGCAATCATACCATTACCGCTCTCTCCCAGGAAAAAAAAAGCCTAGCATTCAGCTAGGCTCTGTTCAATCAAAACGATGCAATCAATTGCATTTAAAGTATCTGATCGCCCTCTTCTCCCGTACGAATGCGTACCGCACGTTCCACACTGTCAACAAATATTTTGCCATCACCAATCTTGCCGGTACGGGCAGCCGTTGAAATCGCCTCGATACAGCCCTCGACATGAGCGTCTTCCACCACCACCTCCAGCTTGATTTTTGGCAGAAAGTCGATCACATACTCTGCTCCACGATAAAGCTCTGTATGCCCCTTCTGGCGACCAAAACCTTTGACCTCCGTCACGGTCATGCCATTAACGCCGTTAGCAGAAAGCGCCTCACGCACATCATCCAGTTTGTACGGTTTTATAATTGCGGTCACTCTTTTCATCAGTTCTACACCTCAAATTTGATCTTCATTGAACTGTCTCACAGAAAGCACGTACCTTCAGCTGTCGTATTTAGGCGAAGCAGAGATCTTATGGATACTCAAATCAGCGCCCTGATGCTCTTCCTCTTCTGACATACGAATACCCATGGTCTTTTTCAGTAAGCCATACACCACAAGCCCACCAGCGAGTGCAATCGTAGCACCAACGACCGTTCCTACCAGCTGAGACATAAAGGTCACACCACCTGCTCCACCTAAGGCCGTTAAACCAAAGATACCAGCGGCAATACCTCCCCAAACACCACACAAACCATGCAGAGGCCAAACACCCAATACATCATCGATTTTCCAACGATTCTGAGTCAAAGTGAAGCTCCAAACAAACAAGCCACCAGCAACGACACCTGTGGCCAAAGCGCCCAGGGGATGCATCAAATCTGAACCTGCACAGACCGCGACCAAACCAGCCAAAGGCCCGTTGTGGACAAAACCCGGATCATTACGACCAGCCACAAGTGCGGCCAAAGTGCCGCCCACCATTGCCATCAAGGAATTCACTGCCACCAAACCACTCACGGCATCAATGGTCTGCGCAGACATCACATTAAAACCAAACCAACCCACGGTAAGTACCCAGTCCCCCAAAGCCAAAAAGGGAATACTGGAAGGGGGGTGAGCCACCACCAGACCCTCCTTGGTGTAACGCCCTTTACGTGCCCCCAACATCAAGACCGCACCAAGGGCAAGCCAGCCCCCCATCGCATGCACCACCACAGAACCGGCAAAATCATGAAACTCGGCTCCAAACGTAGATGCCAACCACGCTTGAAAGCCCAGTTGACCGTTCCAAATCATACCTTCAAACGTAGGATAGATCAGAGCGACAATCACGAAAGAAGCCAGCACTTGTGGATAAAACTTAGCCCTCTCAGCAATACCTCCTGAAATAATCGCTGGAATGGCTGCTGCAAACGTCAGCAGGAAGAAGAACTTAACCAGCTCGTAACCATTTGTTTGGGCTAAAACATCCACCCCAGAAAAGAAGTCGATCCCATAAGCGATGCTGTAACCGATAAAGAAATAAGCAATCGTTGAAACACAAAAATCAATCAAGATCTTAACCAACGCATTGACCTGATTCTTCTCTCTTACTGTCCCCACTTCCAAAAAAGCAAAACCGGCGTGCATCGCCAGCACCATCACAGCACCGATCAAAATAAACAACACATTTGAACCCGACTGCAAAACCTCCACAAACATCCCCTTTCAGTGCCAATAAGCACCAATGTTATAAAAAAAGATCAAGGTAAAAAAATATACCTTGAAAATCAATATCTTAATAAAAAACAAGAGCGCACCATTTTTGATCACAGGCGCACCAAGACACTTTATGTCAAAACCTGTTACAAAAATCAAGGATAAAATAGGAAGTGGGTTAAAAACTCAAGAAAAAAGAAACAAAAGGATTAATAAAGAGTCTGAAACTTCTAGAATAAGATCACAGTATATGGGGAATTATCTGCGTAGAATGACGTTTCTTTAAGCCCAAGCAGTTAAAACAACAAATTGCGGGCAAAAAAAAGGGCACATGATGTGCCCCAAAGTCGCGTGGAAACTGTATCCAATGATGTTTACCCTGTTAACTCACTCCGTCAAGAACGATGCATATTCAGAGCAAGACGATTTACGTCACTTACACCAACCAAATAAATTTGGTCATCAATGGCGTAATTTTGCTCACAACGTCTTGTTAAGGTCAGCTCACCAACATCATCACTGAAACTAAATTTGGCCTTACCCAGTACATCCAACTTCACCAAGTTGCGACGCACTGTTTTGTCACTGACATTCTCTGCAAATGTCCAACTCTGCAACACACTTTGATGACTGGAGCGGCGGGGATCAATGCGCCGCTTGTCAACACGACGATAATCAACTCGGCGTGGATCAAAACGACGCACATCAACTCGGCGCTGATCGAAACGACGTGGGTCACTAAACCGGATCTCACCGTTATGATAACTCGTCATCAAATGCACGCTTGCCACCTTAAGGCTCCGGTCACTGGAAAGAAAAACCGACCATAAAGCAACCAACACCATAATTGCAAAGAGTGGCAAAACAACATTGAGTAATGAGCCGGTTACCGTCTCTTGTGCAGCGTAAGACGGTTGATCTAAATCATTTTCCAAACCAGGAAAAAACCGTGCAGTTAAAACGTCCATAATTTTTCTCAATCTCGCCACTCTGTGGCATAGGAAACTTAGTTCCTGATCGCGATAGTACACGACCAGTCTGATAATTTTCGGATAACCCGACTACTGTGACTTTACTAACAACACAGGTAAAAGCAGGATCTGTGCCTTGCTTGCCAAATATATTAGTAGAAGTAATCCTACATATTTCAAATTCAATGACTTAAGGTATTGTTAAGGCATTTAACCACGATCAGAAAATAGTAAATGCAATGGTTTAGGAGGGAAAACAGCCACACTAAAAAAAAACAAAATAATCATTAAAAACAGTCATTTGAAGCGCTAAAATGCACCTATCATCAGCAGAATTAGGCCTTACATCACTAAAATACCAGCAAAGAAAGATAAAGCCCAGAAACGAAACACATTAAAAATCTCAATAAAAAGAGATAATTAGTATTTAAAAACCTTATTACTTAATTTTTTTAATCTGCTAAACGTGATTGTGGTCACACAACCGTGCAATTTTCAGCATACAAAGTACTCAGTGGGTCACACATCGCTTCACCCAAATAGGGCTGCAAGCTCTGCATACGTAAATAAAAACTTTGATCCCAATCATCATCAACCGATAAAGCTGCCTTTACTTCTGTCTCAGGCAAAACAAAACGGTGCGCTTGGTACAGATCCAACAACGTCACCTGACTCAAATCTCGCGCCAAAAGCCACTCACCCATTTCGGTACGATGCACATACCGGGCTTTTTCCAGCAGCCGTAACAGCACCTCTAAATTCTCATGGCTGATCGCTTCACGCTGCAACAAGGTTTTTTCAGAGAGGCTTTCACCCCTCTTTTGTGCCAACCAAAGGTGACCCAAACAGCGATAAGCCAAATGAAAATCAGCATCATAAGAGGCTTTACCATCAGCAGAGGTATGAAAACTGCTGAACGCCTGCGTCACCTCAGCACCAAACAACGCCACCATCCACGATAAATAAATCCAAACCAAAAAAATCGGTACCGAAGCCATAGCACCGTAAATCGCCTCATAAGTAGGAAAATTGGTCACATAAAACGCAAAGCCTTTTTTTGCCACCTCAAACAGCAACGCCGCCACCACCCCGCCTGCCAACGCATGTTTAAAGGGCACCCGACAGTGCGGCACGATGCTGTAAATCAAGGTAAAGGCCAGCGCCGAGAGCATAAACGGCACCGTTCTCAACAGACCAAAACCTTTGCCCAAATTAGCCGCATCGGAAAACAGCGGCATCGAGACCACATAAGAGCTGAGCGCCAACCCCGCCCCCATCAACATCGGTCCCAAACTCAGCACCGCCCAATAGACCATAAAACTGCCTAAGGTGCTGCGTTTGCGCCGCGTACGCCAGATGTTATTAAACGCCTTATCAATCGCCGCCATTAACAGCAACGCCGTCATCACCAAACCGATGATGCCCACCGCAGTCAAACTCGATGCCTTTTCAGAAAAGGTCTGCAAATAACCCTGCACCACCTCACCCGAAGAAGGCATAAAGTTTTCAAACACAAAACTTTGCAAACCACCACTAAACTGTTCAAAAACAGGAAACGCCGCCAACACGGTAAAAATCACCGCCATTAACGGCACCAAAGAGAGCAGCGATGTGTACGCCAAGGACGAAGCGTACTGCACACAGCGATCTTCGCCAAAACGACAGCCCACAAAAGCAATAAACTGCTTGCTCAGCCGCACTTTTTGGCGCCAACCCACCGCCTGACTCCACCCATTAAACATGGCTCAAACAGCCTTTGTATAACGTTGCTGAAGATAGGCAAACACGGTGCGAATGCCCATCGCCTCACCGCCTTCAGGCCGCCCAGGTCGAGGACGGTTGTTCCACGCCATGACATCAAAGTGCAACCATTCGATTTCATCAGGTACAAACGCCTGCAAAAAGAGCGCAGCGGTAATCGCCCCACCTTGAGGCACCGTAGCCGAATTAAGCAGATCGGTAATTTTGCTCTCAATAAACCCTCGGTACTCCTGATGCAACGGCAAACGCCAAGTAGGGTCTTGCAGCTCAGCAGAGAGACTCATCAACTGCTGGGCAGTATCGTCATTGGTAGCAAAAAAGGCCGCCACCTCCGTCCCCACCGCTACCCGTGCCGCACCGGTCAACGTAGCAAAATCGAGCAACAGCTCCGGCGACTCTTCCGCCGCCAAGGCCAAGGCATCACACAACACCAAACGCCCTTCCGCATCGGTGTTATCAATCTCAATGCCTAAGCCCTTACGAGAAGCCAATACGTCACCAGGCCGAAACGCATTTCCAGAAATAGCATTCTCTACCGCAGGCACCAACACTCGCAATCTCACAGGCACTTTAGCCGCCATAATCATCGAGGCCAGAGCCAGCACATGCGCGCCACCGCCCATGTCCTTTTTCATCCAACGCATAAACTGCCCGGGTTTGATGTTCAGCCCACCGCTGTCAAAACAGACCCCTTTGCCCACCAAGGTCACCTTGGGGTGAGACACATCACCCCAATTCAGATCCAACAGACGCGGTTCAAACACACTCGCCCGACCCACGGCATGAATGGCTGGAAAATTATTCTCCAACAACTGCTCACCCACCACTTCGGAAAATTCAGCACCAAACTGTCCAGCCAACGTGCGCATCACCTCCGATAGGTCAGCAGGCATCATGTCTTGAGCGGGGGTATTGAGCAGATCACGACAGAGACAGGTGGCCTCCACCTGCTGCTGCACTGCGGCCAAATCACCTTGTTTCATTAACAATCGCGCAGGTTGGCGAGCAAATTTACGATACCGATCAAATTGATACGCCCCTAACCCCCAACTCAAGGCCAGCTTTTCTGCCAAAGGTACATTCACACTCGCCTCTAACGCATAAACCCCCTCAGGCAAAGACAACGACAGTGAGCCAAACGCCCAAAAATCAGCATCATCGTTCAAACAGACCAACACCGCTTCCAGCCCACCTTCTGAATCAGACAGCAGAGAAAATTGCCCAGAACGCGGCTCAAAGGCCGAATTAAGCAACCACCGTTGCCGCACTTTGGGCTGTGCCGCCACCCAGCTGTCGTAATCACCAGCAAATACCACATGCAGAGGCACAGTCTGCTCACTGGTTTGACTCAAAAGCACATCAGACATGGAGAATCCTTTTTAATCGGCTCTAAAAATGAAAGCCATTCTAACCCGAGTCATAAAATTCAGGCGAAAAAAAAGACCCTCAACAGAGGGTCTTCTTAGATGAACGTCTTACCTTAAAAGAGGTAAGAGCCGCTGCATCAAACTACAACTTTAAACGATTACTCGTCATCGTCATCGTCATCGTCATCGTCTTCGTCATCGTCTTCGTCTTCGTCATCATCTTCGTCATCATCTTCGTCATCATCTTCGTCTTCGTCTTCGTCTTCGGCGTGACGATCCAACTCAATAACTGGAGCAGCAGTCACAACCGGAGCTGTCACAACTGGAGCTGTCACAACTGGAGCTGTCACAACTGGAGCTGTCACAACTGGAGCTGTCACAACTGGAGCTGCCACAACTGGAGGAGCAATCGTAACCGTAGCTGCCGCAGAAACCGCGCTAAGGTTACCTGCAACATCCGTTGCTGTAGCCGTCACGCTGTAAGTTCCATCAGCCAGTCCCAGCAGATCAGTTGTCCAATTGCCAGCCGCATCAGAGGTCACCAAAGCAGCCGCAAAGGAACCGGCAACCGTTACATACACCGTACTGCCAACTTCGGCACTGCCAGTGATCGTCACAACCGCACCCGAAAGCAGGTTAGCTGCGGTGCTCACAAGCGGTGCCGCAGGAGCCACAGTATCCAATGTGATGCTTGAGGTTACCCGCGAGCTGTTACCAGCCATATCGACCAGAGTCACTGTGACCGTTTGAATGCCTTGAACCGCTGGATCCAACGCACACGCCGCCAAAGTAGTCGGAGCCAAAGCACCCACGGTGCAGGTAAAGGCCGCTGCATCACAACCGCTCTCTGCATCGTTACAGGTCGCTGTTACGTTGATGGTCGTGCTGTTGGTCAGAGTCGCACCTGCATCAACAGTCACGCTGCCGGTAGGTGGCGTAATATCAGCCGGAGCAAAGACATAACTTTGCGCGGCATCAGCAATATGAACCGTACCATCCGCCGCAATATCAAACCCCGTTGCAGTACCCAAAGTTGGTGCAGGATTGGCTAAATTAGGAATTGCTTCCACAACCGTTGCAGCTGCAAATCCAGTAGCTGGATTCATCTGCATTACATCGCCACCACGACTGTAATAAAGGGTGCCCGCATTTAACTCTAGATCTGTATTAGCATCTATTGATGCACCCACTGGTGAAAATGCAATGACTGAAGACCCAGCCGCAGTCACTTTGCGAATAAAAGAAGTATCTGGCGTTGTTTCAACAACATACATATTATTGGCATCATCAATAGCAACACCTGATGGTGCTAATAGCCCTGAAGCTGCCGTAGTTACGACACCAGCCACATCAATTTTAGCAACACAGCCCTCTCGGACATTGGAAACATACAGGTTTCCTGCCGCATCCAAAGCCATATCATTGGCACTGGAGGCATCAAAGATTAAGGAACACATTACAAAACCAGTACGATAATTGGCTATCTGCTGACCTGTCGGCGCATATTTATACACACCATGAAACACAGTAGTAAATGTGGCTGAATCCCAAGACGCACCTGCATCAATAACATACAGATTATCCGCACCATCCAGCATAATGCTTACAGGCACAGCGTTAGCATCAAGCATTACGGTCGATAACACACCCGCTGCATCAATCTTACGCAGCGCCGTTTGACCTGGCGCAGAAGGATCAAGACCCGCCGCAACCGTCTCAATAAAATAGACGTTACCCACCGAATCCACCGCCACATCAATGGGTGCATTAACTGACGCACCTAATGCCACAGCCCCATCAACCGTCTGAATTGCATCACCACTGCCTGCAATTTCTGTCACCGCTGCCGCTGCCGGTTGCGCCGCTGCAACCGCCAAGGTCAAAACACTTATTTTTCCCAACGAATTCAAACCGTTCACCGTTCTACTTATTGCAGAACGCAACATCGAGTGCTCACTCATCCTCAACCCCCTCCTAGAAAAAAAAATCGTATATCCCTACTTTTCATCATTAAACTCATTAAGCTGGGTCTCCCTACCCCATACCGTGATAAAAAAAACAGCTACTGTTACCGCTCCTTCTCTTATTACCACTAATTTCTTACTTTAGTCTTAAGAAATCAGCAACCTAATGATAATCCTAACAATTTAAAAAGTAGGTTTTCTCTCAAGATCCAATATCAAGCGATCAATTTTGCAATCTACAGCACAAAACTTAAGCTACCATTCTAGTATAAATGTTAAGGAATTTAAACGTAAAAGCCAGAAAAAATACCGCGTGTGAGACGATTGCTCTCTATTTTTCCAAAAGCCAAAGCTATGTTTCAACCAAGCCGCCCTTTATCCTAATAAGGCTACCGTTGATAGGCTTTTTTCCAATTCGAACAAGGTTTTTACCGTCAAGGGCTGAGATTCACACCTCGACCACGGGGCTGCAAAACGGTTCATCCACACCGCCTGAAGACCCGCTTGCTGCGCCGCCCAAACGTCTCGCAAAGGATCATCGCCCACATGCAACAGCGACGATGGCGCAAGTTGCAAACGCTCACAGGCCAGATTGAACATCTGCGCATCCGGCTTGCCCAAAGTGACCTCCTCAGCACAAATCGAAACCTGAAACAGGTGATCAATACCGATGCGCTTCAAATTCGCATTGCCATTGGTCAACGCCACCAGCGGATACACCTGCCCCAAAGCGGCCAACACCGGCAACACATCGTCAAACAACGTCACCTCGTTGCGCGCCGCGATGAACACCTCAAACGCCTCACTCACCAACGGCTCCTGAGAATAACCCGCCTCATCGGCGTGTTGACGCAACGAGACTCGGCGCAGCTCACTCAAATCGTGCTGCAAATGAGGCTGCTGCTGAGCCAGTTGAATACGAACCTCACGCATCTGCTCGCTGCTGTAACCCGCACTAATCCGCCCCGCATGATGTTGCAGCCAAGCATACAACGTCGCTTCAGCCCGTTGAATCACCGGCTGACAGCTCCCACAGAGTGTCATCCAGATCAAAAGAGATCGCCCGAATGGCCGCAAAATCGGTCACTTTTTGCCCATCATATCTTTCAAACCCGCAAAGGGATTAAACGTGTCCTCCTCTTTAGCGCCATCGGTATGGCTGCTGTTGCCGTACTGCAACTGCTCTTCCAATTTGGAGTGCTCGTTGTCGTGGCAGAAATGGCAAAGCAACTCCCAGTTGCTGCCATCTTCGGGGTTGTAGTCGTGATCGTGATTGCGATGGTGCACGGTCAGTTCACGCAAATTTTCACGGTTAAATTCGCGGCTGCAACGACCACAAACCCAAGGGTACATTTTCAGCGCCCGATCTCGATAACCGCGCTCTTTCGCCTCTTGACTGACACGGGCATTGGCCACCAAATCGTCTAATCGACCCTGATCCAATTTTTTCTTGGTCACTTTAATCATCGTAATGCTCCTGTTAAACGCGCCGAACCGTCAATTCGGCAACCTGACAAGGTGAATGGATTGATCTTTCGCTTTACAGCGTCTGTTCTGCTTCGATTTTTTGCGCCGATCCGACACCAGCAGCAGACGGGATTTTGATAACCACGCAACCCCTTCAATATTACAGTAGAGCCGTTCTCCTGCCGCGTTTGTTGGTAAACGGTACACCTCACCGTCACCTTTCAACGACCATGAGCGCTTCTTCAAGCGCCCCACCCAGAGCCGCGACGAAGCCTGAGAAGTGATGGCAATGCGATTGTCCTGTACCGCCAGCCCCGAATAATCCACAAACCGCAGCGATTTAGGCAGCTTAATTTTGCGTTCAAAAGACCAGCGACCGGCACGTTTGGCAAACAACAACAGACGCCCTTTGCCCGCCTTACGCCCCTTTTTACCCGACGTGCAGCGATTACCTTCACAGAGCGCCAACAGATACTCTGCTCCGCCACGACTGAAAAAAGCCAAACCCTCCAAGCCTTTGTTGCCACTTGGCAGCTCAAAATCCAACCACTGGCTCTGCAATTCAGTGTCGTTAAGAAGAGTGCCACTGCTCAATTTGGCAAAAAACCCCGCATCCCTTTTGAGCGACTCCTGCAACAAATAAAACCGTTTTTCCGCTGGATCGAAGCTCAGCGCCTCGTAACCCACCCCAGACGTCTCCCCATCCAACAAGTGATTGGACGCTACTTTAGACAATGAAATTGACAGTTGAGCCACCGCAGGGCGATTATCAAACACCACATAAGCCTGCTCAGCCACCACCGTCAGGCCACTGGCTTCAAAACGCTTATCTCCTCCAACATCGGGCAGCAGTTGAACAATTTTGGCCTCTTTCTCCACCAACAGCAGACCCTCTGCCATCAGCGGAGAGAGCCAAAAAAGCCACAACAGTAACAAAAATCTCATGCGTTAAACAATTGCAACGGCGGCTCCATCAAAGCCGAATACTGCTCCCGCAAGGTCAAAATATGTTCTTCCCAATATTTAGCCGTATTGAACCAAGGAAAACTGAAGGGGAAAGCCGGATCAGACCAGCGCCGCGCCAACCATGCTGCGTAATGCATGATGCGCAAGGTACGCAACACCTCGATCAAGGGCAATTCCCGTGGCTCAAAGTGGTGAAACTCATTGTAACCTTCAACAATTTCAGCCAACTGCACCGTTTGGCGCTGACGATCACCGGACAACAGCATCCAAATATCCTGAATCGCCGGAGCCATGCGCGCATCATCAAAATCCACCAAAAAAGGCTTCTCATCGCGCCACAAAATATTACCCAAATGGCAGTCACCGTGAACGCGCAGATGAGTCACCTCCCCCACCTCCGCCAAACGCTGCTCCATCACCTTAAACAGATCCACACAGAGCGTGTCGTAAGCCAACTTTAAATCCGAGGGAATCATCTGTTCGCTGATAAACTCAACACTGTCATAACCAAAGTTTTTAATCGTCAGCGTTGGTCGTACCGCAAACGGCTGGCGTGCGCCAAGGGCGTGCATCCGCCCCAACAGCTTGCCCATAATGTAGAGGTTATCGAGATTATCCAGCTCCGGCGCATGGCCGCCTTGACGAGGATAGAGAGAAAAGAAAAAACCGGCGTGCTGAAAAATAGCCTCGCCATCCTCGCTCCTGAGAGGCGCAATCACCGGCAACTCCGCCTCTTTTAACTCAAAACAGAACGCCTGCTCCTCCTCAATCTGCGCCTCGCTCCAGCGTTCGGGGCGATAAAACTTAGCGATAATCGGCAGCTCACCCTCAATTCCCACCTGATAAACGCGGTTTTCATAGCTGTTTAAGGCCATCACATGACCATCACAACGAAAGCCGTGCGCCTCAATGGCGTCCATCACCGAGTCTGGGGTTAGACGCTCAAAGGGGTGTTGAGAATTGCTCATCAACTAACGGTACTGACGCAGATAGAGCTTCTCAAACAGAATTTTTGCCCAATGCAGCGGTTTCATCGAGGGCAACATAAAATTGCGTTTCGGCGTACGCGTCACCAACATGCCCGAATCCAACGAATCAACAATGCAGGCCAACTCCACTTTAAAGGTGTGGCTGGCGCTCTCACCGTTCAACTCGGCCAAGATGTTTTTCGCCGCTGCCGCCGCTTGCAGATCCGCCATGTGCGCCTGCTTGGGCATCCAAGCCGGTCCTGGGAAGCTGCCACAATCACCCACTGCGTAGATACGCTCTTGGCCTTCCACTTGGCAAAATTCGTTGGCAGGCAACAAACCACCCGCCGATTTAGGCAGATCGCTCTGCATTAACCAAGTGCTGCCGCTCATCCCCGGCATAAAGACGATCAGATCGGCGGCAAATTCACCGCCTTCGGTGACCACCGCGCTGTCACTGAAACGTTTCATCTTATGACCCAGATGGGTTTCAATGTCCCGATCCGCCATCGCTTTGAGCAAACGCCCAACGGCTTTCTCACCAAGACGTTTGCCCGGCTCCGCCGCAGGTGAGAAAAAGACCAGCTTGAACTTATCTCGACGGCCTTCATTTTTAAGCTGAGTGTGAATACCGAAGAGAAACTCAAAAATCGGCCCACCGCGCATGGCGCTCGGTTCATTGGGGTTGCCACCAAAACCACAGGCGATGGTGCCACCGTCCATCTCTTTGAGACGATCTCGAATTTTTTCAGCGGCTTCCATGCCCTCACAAGGAATTGCAGCGTTTTCGATCCCCGGCAATTTGCGCAGGTAGCGCCCACCAGAGGCAATCAACAGCGCATCGTTCTCAATCTCACCGTTTTCTGTCAGCAGCAGACGACCGCCGTTTTTCACCTCTTTGGCCGCACCTTGATGAAACGTGACCTGCATCTTTTTAAAGAAGTTATCCAGATTGACGGTCAGATCTGCCGCCGTACGTCGCCCAGAAGGCACCCAAATCAAGCTGGGGTAATAAAAAAATTCCGCTTTTTTGCCCACCACAGTAATCTCCACTTCAGAGTCCTGTTTACGCAGGGTACGCACGGCGGTCAAAGCACCAAAACCGGTGCCAACGATGGTAATACGTTTTGTCATAATTCAAACTCCAAAAGGGGGTCTCAAATTCCGTTCTGTTCGCGGGTGGCCAAAAACTGCACCTCCGGCCAACGCTCTTCGGTCATCTGTAAATTAATCCGTGTACTGGCCAAATAGACCCATTCACCGGAGTGATCCTGTGCCAAATTGGCCGCCACTTTGTTCTGAAACTGCTGAAATAGCTTGTCGTCGTCGCACTTGACCCAGCGAGCCGTCTGCACCGTCACCGCTTCAAACTGACACTCCACTTTGTATTCGTCTTTGAGCCGTTGCGCCACCACATCAAACTGCAATATTCCCACCGCACCGAGAATCAAATCGTTATTGATGCGCGGTTTAAACAGCTGTGTCGCGCCCTCTTCACAAAGCTGCGCCAAGCCTTTTTGCAACGCTTTCATCTTCAAGGGGTCTTTGAGGCGCGCACGACGAAACAGTTCAGGGGCAAAATTGGGGATGCCGGTAAACACCAACTCCTCATTGATACTAAAACTGTCGCCGATGCGAATGCCACCGTGGTTGTGCAAGCCGATGATGTCGCCCGGATAGGCGGTCTCAATGTGACCGCGATCCGAAGCCATAAAGGTCACCGCATCGGCAAACTTGACCTCCTTTTTGATCCGTACATGACGCGCCTTCATGCCCTTTTTATACATTCCCGAACAGATGCGTAAAAAGGCAATGCGATCCCGGTGCTGCGGATCCATATTGGCCTGAATTTTAAAGACAAAACCGCTGAATTTATCGTCTTCCGGTTTGACTTCACGCAGTGTGGTCTGCCGCGCTTGCGGGGCGGGGGCATGCTGGACAAACTCGTTCAACAGCTCTTCAATGCCGAAGTTATTGATCGCCGAACCAAAAAAAACCGGGGTTAACTCCCCTTTGAGATAGGCCTCTTTATCAAATTCATGACTGGCACCGCGCACCAACTCAACCTCCTCGCGCAGCTCCTCTGCCACCGACTCACCCAACACCTCATCCAAACGCGGGTTATGCAAACCTTGAATCACCTCGCCCTCTTGCATCTTGCCACCGTGAGTGGCACTGAACAGATGCAGGGTTTCGTACCAGAGATGGAACACCCCTTTGAGACGCTTGCCCATGCCAATCGGCCACGTAACGGGGCTGCAACGGATTTTCAACACCTCTTCCACTTCGTCCATCAAATCAATCGGATCACGGCCTTCACGATCCAATTTATTGATAAAGGTCATCACCGGCGTATCACGCAAGCGGCAAACCTCCATCAATTTTTTCGTGCGCGTTTCCACCCCTTTGGCTACATCAATCACCATCAAGGCGGAATCCACTGCGGTCAAAGTGCGATAGGTGTCCTCAGAAAAATCCTCATGCCCCGGAGTGTCGAGCAGATTGATAACACACTCTTTATAAGGAAATTGCATTACAGAGGAGGTGACGGAGATGCCACGCTCTTTCTCCATCGTCATCCAATCGGAGGTGGCATGGCGCGTCGCTTTTCGGCCTTTAACGCTGCCCGCCATCTGAATCGCACCGCCGTAAAGCAGCAGTTTTTCAGTCAGGGTGGTTTTACCCGCATCGGGATGGGAGATGATGGCAAACGTGCGACGACGCTGCATCTGTTGCAGAAAATCACTCATAAAGGGTCACGGCAAACTTGGCAATAGAAAGGCGGCGGATTATAACAGGAATCCGCAGCAGCCCAATGATGGCTGTTAATCGTCGGGCTGAACATGTTCAGCCCTCTCACTCTCAACGCAACAACGCACACACCTGCAACAGAGGCTCCGTCACCGGCTCCAATTTACGCCGCATCAATGAACCGATAGCATCGCTCTGGCCAAAAATGGGGTTGACCAGATACTCACTCACCAAAGAGAGCACCATCACCGCTTTCAACTGCGGCACAAAATCAGCCACATGCCGCAACGCTTCGGACAGATCGGGTTGGCACTGTTTGTCACACAACAGATCCACATCCGCTTGCATGATCTGCAAAGAACGCCGCCGCTCTCCATCTTCATAGGGACGCACATCAGCAAAATAATCACCGATGGCGTTCATCAAAGAGACCACTTCATCCTGATTGGCCGGTTTTTTCATTACCAATTCAACGGTCTTTAAAAAGGCTTGTCCCTGCGCTGAAAGCACCTTTTCTAACAGGGTTAGGTACGGGTTCTCCTGTTCCAACAACGTCTCTTGCAACTCAGACCACCGGCCATGAGCAGCGGCTTCCATCGGCAATTCATGAGGTTGAGCATGCAGAAAACCAACGTAATAGGTGGTTTTACGTTTGGCTTTTTTCCACAGAGTGGCGCGCTGCTCTTCGCTGATCAGATCGGGCTGCAACACCGCGTGAATGGAGTCGATCATCGCCTTTGGCGACTCTTCAAAGGGCAAAAATTCCAATAAGAACTCCGCCAACTCCGTCCCCATTGCCCCTTGTGCCACCGCTGGTTTTTTCAGCATTCGGCGCGCGTTGTCGGCGCTCTGGCCACACCACCAGACCCTTCGTGCCAGCTCATCGCTCAAAGCCGGAGACTGCGCCACCGCCACCACCGCTTCGGGTTCCCCCAGCAGCAGCAGCTTTTCCAAGCTGTCTGCTTTGGCCTGCCCCATGCGCGTCCAGCGTCGCAGATAGACCGGATAGCCGCTCGGTGAACCCAGAAAATGGCTGGAGAACATCTCCCGCACCCATTTGATGTAACGGTCTGGGCGACAGGTGGGCGTTAACGCCACCCGCGCCTCACCCCGTTCGGTGAGGGCGTAGAGCATCGGTTTTGATTCATCAATGCGCACCGCCTGTAGAGGCTGTGCTAACAAGACATTGAGACGTAAACTGTCTTCTGGAGAGAGTTGCATAACTAAAATAACCTTAAAAGATAACTCGCTTTGGTGATTGAATCTGACTTAGGCTCTTTACTACTCTCTCATACAGTGTTTCAGGAGAAACATCCGCACCATTTGGCCAAGATATTGTTCCACCTTCAATCATGGCCTTTTTAAAAAAAGACCTCTTTCTTAAGGGGAAAAAAACGGGCCCTTTATCCAGATACTTAGAGAAATCAATCTCACCAGAAACGCCATTGTCAAATGTGATTTGATAAACATAGTCATTCTTATAATCTATTTCTATCACATCATTCATATTCCACATAATCTGCATGAAAATGCGGTGGATTATGTTCATCGTAGAACATCCTAATTATAATCCCAAAAAACCTCGATATTTCTGGCATCAGTACGCTCCCACTAATTGAGTTGAACCCGCTGCCCCCAAGGCACCCTTTTTTTACCTTTAATCAACCAGATCACCTGATAGGGCGGCGCATATTCAGGAAATTTACCCAACCCATCGGTGAAATAGATCAACAGGTCAGGCTGACGATCCTGTGTTTCCCACCAGGAAAACATCGGTTTAAACGCCGTACCACCGCCACCTTTAAAACTTTTTGGCAACACGATCTCTTCCCACGGCTCAAAACACCACGGGCCCTCTTTTGCCAATTTGGCATCGCAGGCGTGCAACGTGATGCGGGCGCGCATCTGGCCTTTAATCGCGTTGATCTCGGCCAGAAACGTGGCCAGTTCCTTGTCGCCCACGGAACCGCTCACATCCAGCGCCACCGCCAGATTAATCTGCGCGCTGCGCAAACTGGGGTAGATGGCCGGATCACCACGGCGAGTGGAAGGACGGGTGTAGCTGTAATCGTCCCGTGCCGTGGCCGAAACGTAACGCGCCAACATCATTCGCCACGGCAGTTGCGGCTGCAACATAAAATCCACCGTGCGCGCCATGTTGCCGCCCATTTTACCCGCCTGCATCGCCTGTTGAGCCGCACCGGCCAACCGCTGTTGCCACTGCACTGCCAGAGAATCCCGCTCTTCTTGCAGCAGCGGTGGCGGACGTTTGGCCAAACCATCTGAGCCTTGTTCGGGCGAATTGGACTGCCCCTGACCGCCGTTGTTTTGCTCTGTGTCTAACTCCGGCTTTGTCTGCCCACCGTCACCTGCGGAAGGTGAGTTACTGGAGGGTGGTTTATCCCCCACGCCGCCCTGCTGACCGCCACCGTCTTGGTTTTCTTGATCGTAAATATGATCGTCCAGCGGTTTAAGATTCTCCTCCTCTTTGATGCAAGGGTAGATCTCTTCGGCGCTCATGCCTTCAAATTCACGCAGCAGCAAGCTACCAGGTGGCGGCATCAACCCCTCTTTCAACAGCAGTGGGTTGATGGCGTAATCACAGGCCACATCCCAACGGGCTTTGAGCCGATGTTGACGGCGAACAAAATGAGACAAACCGCAGTGCAGCGCCTCATGGCAGAGGACAAACTGCACCTCTTCAGGTCGCAACGCTTCGATGAATTCGGGATTGTAATAGAACGTACGCGCATCGGTGGCGGTGGTTTTACACCACTCTGGCTGCGCGGCCACCATCGGCAGCCGCAGCACCAACGCACCCAAAAAAGGCTTGTCCAAAATAAGACGGGTGCGAGCGGCGCTCAGACGTTGTTCAATCGCTTTCAGATCCATAAACGGCTCAATTGTCAAACAACATCAAATCCGCAATGTCCTTCGCCCAGTCGGCAAACTCCGGCACACTGAACAGTTCAGCACCGATGGCACGGTGCATGTCCGAAACCAACATCACCCCCATCTCTTTTTGACGAAACTGTTTCGCGTACTCCAAAATAGCGCCGAAAACCGCCTGCGCGTGCTCGCTCTCTTTGGCGCGAATCGCGCGCCCCACCAAGGCCGTGGCCACGGCGTATTGCAGATCAATCTCTTCTGGTACCAACACCGCTTCGCCACGCAAAATGGCATCCAGATCAGGCATCTGATCCAAGCTGGCGATAAAGGCATTCAACTCAATGCCCGCCGCCGGGCCGACACAAGCTTGCAGGGAGCCGAGCAACAACTGCGGATGGTGCAGAAATTTCTGCAACGCCCGATGGGTAAATTCCCACGAACGCGGCGAAGGAAAGGCCATCGGGTTGTGTGCTGGATCAAAATCAAACAGCAGTTCAGGACGGAAACGCAAAAAGGCGATCACCCGCTCATCAATGCCCTCTTGGTAAGCCCAAGCGACCCAATCGTCCAGATTGACCTCCACCTCAAAATGAGAAAACCGATTCGCCAAGGGTGCGGGCATGGCGTAAGTCACGCCGCGATCCCCTTGCCGATTGCCCGCCGCCACAATCGCCCAACCTTCCGGCACACGGTAGTTGCCCAGACGACGATCCAAGATCAACTGATAAGCCGCCGCCGACACACTCGGTGGCGCGGAGGTGATCTCATCCAAAAAAAGGATGCCTTTCGGGCCATGAGTTTTTGAGTTGGGCAGCATGGAGGGCACCGCCCATTCCACCTGTTCACCGTCCCGAAAAGGAATGCCACGCAGGTCTGATGGTTCCATCTGCGAAAGACGAATGTCAATCACTGGCACTTGGTGGGATTCCGCCACCTGAACCACGATCTGCGATTTGCCCACTCCAGGCGGACCCCACAACATCACAGGGGTGTGATGACCCGTCGAGGCACCGAGAAACTCTTGATCCAAGACCGAAGCGATAAACGCGGGGCGCATGACTTAAAAGCCCGCCTTTTTGTACCACTCTTTCGCCGCTTCGGGGTTTTTCTCAATCCCATTGCCCTCTTCGTACATCATCGCCAGCGTGGTTTGGGATCCCACCAAACCTTGCTCCGCTGCGAGGGTGAACCATTTCACCGCTTCTGCGCCGTTTTTCACCGCACAGTCGCCCTCCATAAACATAAAACCCAAACCGTGCTGAGCAATGGCCAGACCTTGCTTCGCTGAGGCTGTCATCCAGCGATACGCTTCCGCCTGATTCGGCGGTGTGCCTAAACCGTTCTGATACATGATCGCCACCCGATGCTGTGCATCGGCGTCACCCTGTTCGGCGATGGCGGATAAAAATTGCATCGCACGGGAAAATTCTTTGGCCTCAAATGCGGCCATGCCACTGGCCAGCTCCATATTAATCTCGTTCTCACTCACCGCAGGTACTCCTCAATTTTTGTCAAACGACCCAGTTTCGGTCACAATAGCCAAGTCTTTTACTCGGACATTTGCGCACGGATCATATATAAACCTATCCCTTTTAGGTATATCCCCGAAGGGAGAAAGACAGGATTACTGCCTTCCCCCCTCTATGGGGATATACAGCCTAAGCCTAGGGTTTTGTATGCTTCCTGCCCCAAAATGTGAGTTTGTGGTGTCATTTTCCCATTCACTCAAATTGAAACCCTTTTTTACTGAGGAATCGCCATGTCGGCGCAATTGATCGAAACCAGTGACCTGCAAGCCAATATGCGCACCTGCATCCAAAAAGTCGCTACCGGCCCCGAGTACAGCAAGGACCTCTCCTTTGAAGAAGCTCATGCGGCGCTCACTTTGGTCATGCAAGGCGAAGCCGATCCGGTACAGACCGCCGTATTGCTGATCGCCATGCGCATGAAGCGCGAAGTGAACGAAGAGTACATGGGTACTCTGCAAGCGATCATCGACCACAGCAGCACCGCCATTGCCGAAGTGGACGAAGTGATTGACATCGCTGACCCTTACGATGGCCAAGTACGCGGCCTGTTGATTGCGCCCTTTTTGCCTGCGCTGTTGGCCGCCTGTGGCTATCCGTCGGTTTCTCACGGTGCGCAGAGCATCGGGCCTAAATTTGGTGTCACTCATCGCCAAGTGCTGCACGCGGCTGGTGCCAATGTGGATCTCTCACCAACCGCTGCCGCTCTGCGCCTCAGCGATGAGAACGTCGGCTGGGCCTATGTGGATCAAAGCCATTATTGCCCAGCGATGCACAATTTGGTTGAGCTGCGCCAGCGCATCGTTAAACGCCAAGTGCTGACCACGGTAGAGGTTTTGGTCGGGCCGATTCGCGGTCGCCAAAAGACCCATCTGCTCACCGGCTTTGTGCATAAGGCCTATCCGCCCATCTACGCCCATCTGGCACGGTACGCAGGCTTCAGCAGCGCAGCGATTGTGCGCGGCGTGGAAGGCGGCATCATCCCCTCTTTGCAACAACCCGCCAAAGTACATCACTACCACGATAAAGGCGAAGAACAAGAGTGGCAGATCACGCCACAAAGTATGGGCATTGAGCAAAGCACCCGCGCGGTGCCGCTGCCCAAAGACCTGCCCCCCGCTGTGGCGCAGAGCAACTCCAGTATTAATCTTGATGCGGCAGCGGAAGCCGCCGCAGAGACAGGTGTCGCTGCTCTGCAAGGCACAACAGGTCCCGCTTTTGATGCACTGGTTTACGCCGCTTCGATTATGCTTACCCACCTCAAAAAGTACGACTCACTGGCGGATGCCGGTCAAGCCGTGCGTGAGGTGATCAACTCCGGTGCTGCCATTGCTCGCTTTGAAGCGGGTCTGGCGGACTGATTTTTTTTACTAACCCCTGTGTTTTTAATTTCGTTGACTCAACGAATCCAGACTCTCTAAAGGAGATTACAATGGATCAAGCTTACCGCGACGCAATCACCAAGATGGAAGACAACAACGTGCAAGACGAGTACATCATCGGCTGGCAGGGTGGCTACTTAGGTCACCCCGAACGTGAAGAGCAGCGTGCAAGCGATGCCTACACCGCCGGTTATGAAGCCGGTCAAGAAAAAAAGCACCGACGATATAAGTGAGTGGACCAAATAAGTCGCTGTTTTTGCTGTAGCTAAAAAAGCGGGCTAAGCCCGCTTTTTTGTGCCTGTTTAAACTAGAAGCTAAATATACACCAGGGCAAACGCATCAAATTAAGTGCCATTAAGTACTATTTTCAAATATTCCTCATCCCACCCTGCTCTTAAACGTTTATTTTTTACACCCAACTTTAAGCTCTTTTCCTGTTTAAGAAGGTTTAATGCCATATGCCTCATTACTGCAAAATTTTGTGCTGAATACCCCTTGCGAATTCGAGACTCATCTTCTCGAAAACTCACATCCAACTGCCAATGCAGTGAGTTTTCCACCCCCCCAGTGCTGGCGAAAAGATCGACCAAACAGTTCTGCGTTATTCTCAATGGAGCTAATGTAATAGCGGTGCTCTATCGTCGTTTTTCCCTTTACCGTTCGTTCGGATTCCACTCGGCCGAGGGTGTTTAAGGATGCCCACTGCTTGGCCTCTTCCAATGTCTCATCGCACGACAATGTCCAATGTCGTCGAATCTCCGTGCGATCTCTGGAAACCTCTTTCGTCTCATGATAACTAAAATCGCAACCTTCAAAGCCGTTTGTGTCCGCTTGATCAAACAGGGCTTCCACTGCTTTGGATAGTTTTTCCTGATTGCCTTTCAATGCCAGCAGATAATCCCCTTCTTGATCAATGATTTGCTGAGCAATTGATCGCTGACAACCCATGGCATCAAGGGTGATAATACAGCCTTTGATCGCCAGCATATTGAGCAACTTGGGGATCGCCGTGATCTCATTTGACTTCTCTTCTGTTTTTACTTGCCCCAATACCAACTGATTTTCTACGCTCCACGCACTCACCATGTGGATCGCTTTTTTCCCCAGCCGCCGATCGTGAGAACGTCTCAGCGTCTTACCATCAATGGCAATCACACCTTGAACTAATCCCGCTATATCTCGAACCCACTCTGTAAAAAAACGCTCAAATGCCTCTGGGGAGAGCATGAAAAAAAGACGCCGAAACGTATCGTGCGATGGGATTCCATGGGGCAACTCAAGAAAACTTTCGAACCACGACTGCTTTGTTTGCCCAAACTCTTCAATAGAGTTCCAATCCTCAGCTCCACAGATGATCGCACAGATTGAAATCGCGATGATATCGACCAATTTGTGACTGCATTTGCCTTCGATTCGAGGATCAGGGATTGTACTGATATGCTTTATTAAAGATTGGGTTTGCATGAACGATTCTCGCTTGATTAGCTGAGAAACAATTATAACCCTATACTTTTCCCTTTTAAATCAATACGTTTTCGTGCGTTTGCCCTGAAATATACACCCCTAAATATTACTCAATATCCTGAGGAGTTAAGCTATCTATATAAAGATGCGTCATTGAACTGCTACTAAGATCAAAATAAAATTTTAAATTACCTCCTAGAACAAACTTACCCTTTATTTTTTCAAGATCACTCTCATCCATTTCCAAACGACTCAGAGCCTCGTTTTTATCAAAAGCAATAATAACTCCATCACTTTCCAAACCATCCTTAAATTCAAGATTGTACCTTATTTTTGATGGTTCAATAAATACATATGGACACTCATCTGACACCCCTTTATCCAATGATTCAACACTCCCATCAACACAAACAATATTCTTGTTAACAAGTAACTCTGACATTTCTGGGTATTTCATCGCCAAATTAAATCCTGTTATTTCACAATAGCTGTCCATACAACGATCCAATTCAGAACTACTGGATGCTTCTTGAATATCCAACACAATAGACTCCAGTTTCATGCGTGTATCTTCTTTGTACCTTGAAAGAGAGTCATACCCATAAATATTATGAATATCTTTATCCAACCCAACATCAAACCACCAAACCGATGGAATATTAAGCGACACCTGCTTGTATCTTAGTTTTATTGCAAGCTCACACATAACCAATAAATTAATTTGATCAGAAGACAAAAGGCTAAATTCGCAATCATTCTCAGTCACACCACTATCACCAATCTTGTAGGGGTTAAGCAAAGAAACAATATCAGAACGCCCACTTATTTTATCAAACAATCTCTCTATTTTTCTATATGGGCTTCTTGTATCACTAATATCAAAATCAAACTTATCCAAGAATCCATCAATAGATGCCCTTTGGTATCCTGATAGCTCTCCTCCCTCATTATGAACCCACCCAAGAATATACTCCCTTATTTCATCAGAGATAGATTCCCTATACTCAATATTTTTATACTTATTTCTAATCGAATTAATTTCATCTATAAAATCAATATAAATCCTCCCTATCGGATGATCTTCATTTAAAACACGACCTAGAGACCACCGCGAAGTAACCCACCCATAGGCATCCAATTTAATTGCAAAGTGCTTTTTAATTTCATTCTTAAACTCCTTCTCTTTTTTCAACAGCAAAACCCTATCATCATCTTTTAAAACGGAAATACTGAGCGACCGTTTTGACTTTATATTTACCACACCCTCATCACCTGAATCAGACACCCTTAAATCAGAAATAATTTTTTTAATACCACTTGGGGATACAAAAATACACTGCCTCATTTTGCTTTCATCCAGCGCAAGAAACAACAACTCACTATAGAAGTGAGAATACATTGACTTTCTTATAATATCTTCAACTGAACTTTTCGCCTCACATTTCCCTATCAATTCATTTATATATTCCATGCTCTTTTTTGTTTCAGCAATCGTCAACAAAACACCTGTTTCAATGTTTGACTTCACAGCCCTGTTAGTAAGATTACCAGACCCTAAATAAATACACATACTTTCTTTTGATTTAGCAGCAAACAATTTTGCATGCATCAATGGACTCTTAACGAGAGTGAATTTGAAATATGGCAATGTAGTCATATGAATTATTTCATCCACCACCTCATGAAACGGATTAACCGATTCCATCGAAAAAATAACATTCACCACTGCTTTTTTTATTTCTTTTTTTCATCAAGTCCAGTATGTCTAAAACCAAATCTTTCGAAAAATATGCAAAAGCCAACCATAACTCATCAACATCTTCATCCTTAATTAAACTCTTCAGTTTTTCATAAGGAAAGCCATGCGTATACTCGTAATTCACAAACCACCCCTTTTATAATTTAAAACACTATTCACAAATCACTTAAGCTAATCAACACTTATACCTCAAAGAGAACAAAATTACCATAAAAAAATCACACCCCAAACCCACTCTCCCTTCACACTGTGCAAAAGCACACTCCACTCTGTTTGTTATCATCTGGCCATAGCCCCGCTGATGGAGGAAAGTAAGCCCATCGGAAACGCAGGGTGGCCTTCAGCGGCACTTACGTTTTATCCGATAACCCCAAACACTCTAGGAGCGTAACAATGAAAGCATCAAAAATCATCGCAGCCTCTTCTATGGCAACCGTATTGGCAGTTGGCCTGATGGCCGCTTCTGGCACTGCTCTGGCAGCAAAAGAAGGTTTTGAAAAATGCTCCGGCATCGTCAAAGCAAAACAGAACGATTGCGGCACCAAAAAACACGCCTGCGCCGGTCAAGCCTCCAATGACGGTGCCTCCACTGACTGGATCTACGTACCCACCGGTACCTGTAGCAAAATTGTGAATGGCAAGGTGAAAAGCTAAGCCCTTACGCTTTTTTTAAAACTTGAGGTTCTCTCCGCCTCAAGTTTTATTTTATTCACAAAAAAACTCAATAGGCACAAAAAAATGACTCAATCTCTCAGGGGTGTCGGTGTTGGCCTGCGTGTCGAACACTTCAACGAACTGCTTGAAAGCGCAAGCAACCCCGTGCCTTGGCTGGAAATACTGGCGGATAATTTTCTCTCTGCCGGAGGGCCAAGCATTCGCAATCTTGAGCGCGTGGCACAACGTTACCCACTCAGTTTTCACTGTGTCGGCATGTCTCTCGGTTCCACCGACCCCATTAACAAAGCCTATTTCAAACGCCTAAAAGAGCAAGTAGACCGTTTTCAACCCGCGCTGATCTCTGACCATCTCGCTTGGGTCAGTGTCCACCACCGCTATCTACACGATTTAATCCCCCTGCCCTACACTCAAGAAAGTCTGGCGCACATGGTCAGCCGCGTTCAGCACGCACAAGAGTTATTGGGTCGTACTATTATTATTGAAAATCCATCGGCTTATTTAAGTTTTAAAGAGAGTGAAATCAGCGAAACAGAATTTTTACGCCAATTACACCAACAGACCGACTGCGGCTTATTAATAGACGTTAATAATATCTACGTCAGCGCGGTCAACAACGATTTTTCAGCTCATGATTATTTAAATGACCTTCCCGCCTCAGCGGTGGCCGAACTTCATCTGGCCGGTTACGAAGAGCAAGCCGGTTATCTGTTTGATAGCCACGGACAACGAGTGCATCAACCGGTCTGGGATCTCTATCAACAGGCCTTGCAACGCTTTGGCGACACCCCCACCTTAATCGAATGGGACACCGACATCCCCCCCTTTAGCGTTTTAGCCGAAGAGGTGGCCAAAGCGCAAGCCTACCAACAGCAGTGCCAAGAGGTTGAAGCATGACCTCCCTCGTCGAATTACAAAACGCCTTTGCAGAAGCCGTTTTTGCCCCTGCCGACGATCAGCACCCAATTGTGCAGCAGATCGACAGCAAACATGGCCCCGCTGCCACCGAGCGATTAAACATTTATCGAGACTCCATTTTAAGCAGCTTCAGCCGTGTTTTAGCCAGCACCTATCCGGTCATCGAAACACTCTTGGGGGAGGAGTTTTTTGCTGCAATGGCACGCCACTACGCCTCCCTAAGCCCCTCTTTACAGCCCGATCTGGGTGAATTTGGTCGTCAGTTTGCTGAGTTTTTAACCGAATTTGAGCCGGTAAAAGAATTTGTGTATCTGCCCGACGTGGCGCGCTTAGAGTGGTTATGGGAAGAGGTCTTTTACGCCGCTGACGATGCCGAAGCCAATTTTGCAGCCTTGGCAACCTTAAGCAACGAGGCACTGCAAAAGGTACGTTTTACTCTCTCCGCCTCAGCACGCCTGCTGCACTCCCCTTATCCTGTGCTGGCCATTTGGCAGGCCAACCAAAAAGGTGAAGAGAACGCTGAAATTGATCTTGATAATGGCGGCGATCAACTGCTGCTGCTCAGACAAGGCGACGAGTGCCGCATGGATCGCCTCACCCCAGCGGAGTGGTCACTGCTCAACGCCCTGCATTCGGGTCACTCTTTTGCACAACTGGTCGAGCTTGCCGGTGGTCTTGAAGCACTGAATAAAACATTACCCCTCTACGTGCAACGGGGTTGGATTGTCGGTTTAAATTTAACTCACCTTTAGGAGTAAATTAATATGTCTGCTTTACATCTGATCGCCAAAACCTGCGAAAAAGGCAGCAACGTTACCGCTTTATTAAGCCCCTTATTGGATTTTGGTCTGCGTTTTTGGGTCGCCTACGCCTTTTTTCTCTCAGGTCTGACCAAAATTCAGAGCTGGAGCACCACCGTGATGCTGTTTGAATACGAATACGCCGTGCCACTGCTCTCACCCGTGACCGCCGCTTGGACAGGTGCAGCCACAGAATTAATTTTACCTATTTTTTTACTCTTAGGTTTTTTAGCACGCCCCGTTGCGCTGGCGCTGTTTATCTTTAATGCAATTGCGGTCTACTCCTATGGCTCCTTCCTGTTTGGCGAAGACGGCGGTGCCGGTCTGCAACAACACATCTTGTGGGGCGTAATGCTACTGGTCATATTTGTTCATGGGCTGGGGAAATTATCACTGGATGCACTGGTAGCCAAACGATATGGCGCAGCGTAATTCACTCTTTGTTATTGCCACCTTGGCGCTGGTATTCCTGCTTCTCGCTTGGCAGGGATACAGTCGCTACCAGCAGTTTTCACGTTATCACCAAGGCATGGCAACCCATTCGGTGACGGCGGTGGCCGGTGAAATTTCCAACCTGATTCAAAGTTATCGCCGACTGGCACGACTTTATGCCGTTCAACATCGTCAGACCTTAACCTCTTTATTGGAACAGCCCGACAATCAAACATCAGCCAAGCAACTGGCAACGTCATTGACGCAGTTTTTACCCGAATACAGTGATTTTGCTCTGGCCGATGCCCAAGGAATACCGAACTTCACCCTAAACTCCAAAAACTTAGCTGAACCGTGCCGCTTACAGCTGCTCGATTTTGCCCGCTCTCGCTCCAAACAGCAGCCGATAAAAATTCACAGCAACAAAAAGGGCAGCCACTTTGACATCGTCACCGAGTTTGGCATGCACAATCGCACCGGCCTGTTTTTTATCAGTTTTCATATCGAACGACTGAACACCATTTTAAAAAATGGTCATATTCGTGGCCACAGATTACAACTGCTCACCTATGATAATGCAACACAAGAGCCATCTGAGCAGAGCTTAAAAAAATCACTCAACACGCTTTTCAGTGTCTTTGCTAAAAAGGCACACGCGACCGAAAAAAACAGCCCCACCCCCACCAACCTAAATAAACTGCTCGCGCTGCAAAAAGTATCGAATACCCCGTGGGTATTAATCGACACACCGGACACCACCTTATTTCAACAAGAAAAGTCCAAAATAATCTTTGAAATGAGCCTGATTTTTCTTGTTTTTTCTCTTGTTGCTTTCACCGTGCTGAGATTGAAGCGTCGTGAAATTCGTCAAACCGGTGAAGCCACTCTGACCATTGAACGAATTGAAAGTGAACGAACCCGCATTGCGATGGATCTGCACGATCAGGTCTTGGGCGAAATCACCCATCGAATCCGTGAAACAGACAACTACCTAATTTCATGTGAAAAAAATAACCCTCTGCATCAGCAAGTGTCCGCCCTAACCAACAGCCTCAATACCATGAGTGAAGGCATTCGTGGCATTATTGATGACTTGCACCCGCAAGCACTCAGTATTTTAGGTCTGGAAGCGACCCTTTCTGATGCCCTTGAAAAACGAATTCAAATAATAGATCGACTCACATGGTCACTGACCATTGAAGCTGAAATAGATCAACTTCTGGGCAGCGTAAATCAACTGAATCTGTATCGAATTTTACTGGAATTGAGCCAAAATACAGTACGCCACGCCCAAGCCAGCGCACTCCACATCACGCTAAAAAAACAGAGTGAAGATAACATTCGAGTTTTAGTCTCCGATGATGGCATCGGTTTTAACAAAAGTGACATTGGCATTAATTCACACGGACTGGCCAACATTCGCACCCGCGTCAGAAGCATGAACGCCGACATTCGCTGGCAGTCCAATCCCAACGGCAAAGGCACCTGTGTGCAATTGGACATTCCTTATGAACGGAGGCAAAAAGGATAAAATGGATCATAACAACCCACTCTTAATTGCAGAAGACAACCCGCGTGATCAAGAGTTTTTACGCACCAATCTGAGAGACTTTAACGCCGAGTTAATTCTGTTTGATAACGGCATGGATCTATTAGAGTCACTGTCTAACTTTAACCAGCCCCATATTTTGAGCGACATTCAGATGCCAAAATTAAACGGCATTGCCATGGCCACCGAAGTTTGGCAACGTGCGCCTTTAGCACGGATTGTTTTTTGGTCACAGTATGAAGATGAAATCTACATCCGCTCGCTGAGCAAAATCATTCCTGCCGAAACCGTCTACGGTTACATCCTGAAAAGCAACCCCGCCAAAACGTTACTCAAAGCACTGGCACAGGTCTTTCACGAAGAGCAGTGTTGGATTGATCCCAAACTCAGACCGGTGCAAGCGCGCACCGGCCAATCTCGTGACCTGATTTCCGATGCCGAGTTTGATGTCTTGCTCGACATCGCCTTAGGGTTGACTGACAACCTGATCGCACAGCGCCGCTTTTTATCTCGACGCGGCGTACAGAGCCGTTTAAAATCCCTCTACCAAAAATTGGGCATCGAGCGCATCACCCTAAAAAACGGCTGTGAAACCCTGAACCCTCGTTCACGAGCGGTAAGCGTGGCTTTGCAACGCGGCCTATTAAACCCATTTGAACTGCAACAAGCGGAAACACAATTTGCACTTTGGATGGAAAAACACGGCTGACAGATGAACGCTCTCCCAAACTTTATTTCCATCCCTTTGAGAGAAAAACAACCCCATGAGTAAAAAAACCTTCCTGCTGCCCATCACCCTTCTGAGCAGTTTAATCATCAGCTCCAGCGCGTTTGCCGCCATCAAAGGCAACGCCGGTTACGTTACTGACAGCTCTGGTAACGTTGTCAGAGACCCCTTTGGCGAATGCTGGCACACCGGCAGTTGGAGCCCCAAACTGGCCATTGCCGAATGTGCAGGTGGTAAAGCGGTAAAAATGACCACAAAACCGGCTCCCAGAGCAATACCTGCCCCCGTTACAAGACTCGCTGAAAACACACCCCCACCTGTCACACAGCCCAAAAAACCGGCTTTTGAACCCGTGGTGCTGAAATCCGGTGCGCTGTTCGCCAGTGGTAAAGCCTCTCTGGGCAATGCCGGTCTGAGTGAGCTCGATGCACTGGCCAAGAGAATCAAAGCAACCGACACCCTTCGTTCCATCGAAATTGTTGGTCACACCGACAGCATGGGCAATGCAGAAATGAACCAGAAACTCTCTGAATCACGCGCAGCAGCGGTGAAAACCTATTTGGAAAAACAGGGCATTGCGGCTGCACGTATTACGTCCATCGGCATGGGTGAAAGCAACCCCGTTGCCGATAACGACACCGCCGAAGGTCGTGCGCAAAACCGCCGTGTTGAAGTGATTTTCAAAGGCAAACAGCAGATTAAATAACGAAGCTTAAAACAACACTCAAAAATAACCAACCTCAATGCCAATAGATGTGACGGCGAAAATAAGGCCGATAAAAATAGAACGGATCAACGTAAATTTGCACGTCACTGCGCACCCTCTGAGGCTGTTTCGACCACAGATGCAAAGCTTGTGAATGCAGCAGTACATAACGATAAGGATGCTCTCCTACTTCTCCTTCGCGCTCACCGTCCACCACCCCTTTGATTGTCACCGCTCGCCCTTTGGCGTAAATATCTGGGTCTAAAAAACCTGTAACTCGCACCAAAAAACGGCCATGAGTACGATCACTGCGCCACGGGCGAGCACTCTCTGCCAAAGGCCGTTCTACCACCTCCAGCAGCGTCTCCTTTTCACCGTTTTCAATCGAGGCCACCGTGCCACCCCAACGCACGATGCTGCCGACGTAATGATCCGTCTGCGCCAACACCGCTTTCAGTGACGGGTTCTCCGCTGGCTCCATCTGCAAAGATTTTGGCAACGGACTCACACAACCTGTTAGGAACAACATTAATCCAACAACACCCCAACGACTCATAACCCTCTCCTTTTGTTTAGCGCCTAAACTTATACTCTATCGTTTTACCCTACCACTTTGCAATTAATTCCCATCAATACAATTCATCGCCCCGACGAATAACACGTTTGTTATACTCGGCTCTTCTCGCGTCTAATCCCACAAACAGGTCATATGGAAAACAACAGCAAATTTGAAGAGCTCACCAGCTCCGTTCGCCACTTTGAGCGCATTATTCGCACCATCATCACGGTGCAAGAACATCAAGGAAAGCGGATTCGGCTAAGCATACGCATCGGTATGCTGTTTCTTGGCATCATCGGCATCGGCATGTTTTTGATGCTCTACACCGTCTCCACCCAGATGAACCAAGTGGCCACCGTCATTGCTGAAATGAACCAATCGTTTGAAGTGGTCGATGACCGGATGCACAACATTCGTGACATTATGAAAAAACTGGAAGTCAATGTGGCGCGTTTACCCCACATCAGCCAATCCATGCCCATCATGGAGAGCAATATCAAAGAACTTAACAACAGCATGAAATTAATGCGCGATGAAATTGACGACATCACCGTCGATGTCACCTCGATTCAACAACAGAGCGTCGCCATGCACGAACGTTCACAGCAGATGTCACAGAACATCCAGCGCATGACGAGCGAAGTCAACCACATGGCACAACCGGCTCGCACTCTGAACCGGTTTATGCCCTTTCCATAGCGACGTGATAGAGAGAGCAAAATATGAATGAAAAGCAACAGCGTCGCTTTCAACAGCAATTTAACCTCACCCTCACCAAGCTGGAAAATGAGGCTGAGCGACACCGTGGTGCGCGTTTTTACCACATGCGCCGTACCAATATCTGGGTGCGTTTTGTCACCATCGTGACCTTGGTTCTGACTCTGTTTAACGTCTACTACATCAGCAATCTCTACGACCACTTTCTCTCAATCGTTGATAATGTCTCATCGCTCAACAGCAAAGTGGTCAATATTTCCTCAGACATGATCAGCCTCACCGATACCATGCAACAGTTCGACAATCACCTAACGGTGATGCCCGTTATCGACGACTCCGTTGCCGCCATGGCCGAATACACCGTCGATATGAACGCCAGCGTTGCCGACATGTTGCACGACATGGAAACCATGAATGACGACATGGACTTGATCTACACCGCCATTTATGGGGTCAATCACAACTTTGGCGACATGGTGCAAGGCATCCGTTTAATGAGTGGCAATGTACGCCAGATGTCTCGCCCAATGGGCTTTATGAACCGATTTTTACCCTAAACCGTTTTAAACTCAGGCCAACCGGTCTTTAAAAAAGAGGAAAAAAGATGGCCGTCATCCCCATGTGGAAATGCGACAGAGACAACTCTATGTTTGAAAACAAAAAAGACGCTGATGCGCACGACAAAGAGCTGGAGCTGGGCAGCGCCTTTAGCCAGCTATTGGAACAGATCATCCCCGATGTGGATGAAAAAAAATCAGAAGAATTTGGTCTCTTTTTAGCGCGACATAAAAACCAAATTGTACAAGCCTGCAAAGGCAAACCCGATGCCTTGGAAGCCCTGCTAACAGAACAACACTAGCCCCCACCTAAGCGCTCTCAAGCGGCGCTTAGATTACACCCTGATTAACCGCGTTTTAACGCCCCGCGTAACGCATCCGCCATCGCACTGCCCAGCGCCACATCTTGATTGGCCTGTTTTAAGGCTTTTTTCTGCTGACCACCGTAACGATCACTCTTTTTTTCCACTCGTTCTGCATCACGGGCTTTTTCATTCAACTTCATCGACAAGGCAATACGCTGGCGTTTAATGTCCACCGCCACCACCCGCACGTTAACAATGTCACCGGCTTTGACCACATCCCGTGGGTCTTTAACAAAGCGATCTGCCAACTGAGAGATGTGTACCAACCCGTCTTGATGCACCCCCACATCGACAAACGCACCAAAATTGGTCACATTGGTCACCACCCCTTCAAGACGCATGTCTTCGAGCAGATCTTTCATCGTCTCGACACCCTCTTTAAAGGTGGCGGTTTTAAATTCGGGACGCGGATCACGACCGGGTTTTTCCAGCTCTTTAAAAATATCCACCACCGTTGGCGCACCGAATGTGTCATCGCGGTAGTCATTGACGTTCAAGCTGTTTAAAAAAGCACTCTCACCCAAAATTTGCTCGATTTTACGCCCTGATTTTTGCAGAATTTTTTCCACCAGAGAATAAGCCTCGGGATGCACAGCTGAGGCATCCAGTGGATTTTTCCCTTTAACAATGCGCAGAAAACCCGCTGCTTGCTCGTAGGCTTTTGGCCCAAGGCGAGACACGTTCAGCAGTTGTTTACGCTCTTGATACGCGCCATTTTGATCCCGATAAAGCACAATATTTTTTGCCATATCGCGGCTCAACCCCGCCACTTGAGTCAACAGCGCAGGCGAGGCGGTGTTCACATCCACCCCCACTGCGTTAACACAATCTTCCACCACCGCTTGCAAACCGCGATTCAGTTGCACTTGATTCACGTCGTGCTGATACTGCCCCACACCAATCGCTTTTGGCTCGATCTTCACCAGCTCCGCCAAGGGGTCTTGCAGACGACGAGCAATGGAAACCGCTCCGCGCAAGGAAACGTCCATATCAGGCAGCTCATTGGAGGCCAACTCCGAAGCCGAATAGACCGAAGCCCCCGCTTCAGAAACCACTATCGGGGTCATGTTCAACTCCGGCAGTGCCTCACACAGCTCCCGCGCCAATTTTTCCGTCTCTCTGGAAGCCGTACCGTTGCCTATGCTGATCAAACTGACCTGATGCCTTTTGGCCAGACGTGCCAGTGAGGCGAGCGCCGTATTCCACTTTTTTTGCGGTGCGTGTGGGTAAATGGTATCGGTGTCCAAAACTTTACCGGTGGCATCCACCAGCGCCACTTTGACTCCGGTGCGCAAGCCGGGATCAAGACCTAAGACGGTTTTAGGCCCTGCAGGAGCGGCCAGCAGCAGGTCATTGAGGTTGTTGGCAAAGACCTTAATCGCCTCCGCTTCCGCCTGCTCCTTGAGTTTGAGTTTCATATCCACGTCAATGCGACTAAAAATCTTAATCTTCCAACTCCACTGCACCGTTTTCCACAACCACGGTGAAGCGACTTCAGGATCAATCTTAAACTGCGTTGCTACTTCGTTTTCACACCGACTCTGGCCAACGGCCTCCTCTTCGCTCACCTGCAACTTGAGGTTTAATACGCCTTCGTTACGGCCTCGAAACAGCGCCAAAACACGGTGCGAAGGCATTTTATGCAGCGCTTCACGGTAGTCAAAGTAGTCTTTGAATTTGGCTCCCTCTTCCTCCTTTCCCTTCGCCACCTGCGAAGCCATCACGCCTTCATCCCAGACCAATTGACGTAAGCGCATCACCAGATCGGCATTTTCGGCGAACTGCTCCATTAAAATCTGCCGCGCACCGTCCAGAACCGCAGTCACATCGGCCAGCTCTTTTTCGGCATCGACGTAACCTGCTGCAGCCGCTTCGGCATCCAGATCCTGCTGCGCCAACAATTGATCTGCCAACGGTTGCAAACCTCGCTCACGGGCAATCTGCGCTTTGGTACGCCGCTTGGGTTTGTAAGGCAGATAGAGATCTTCCAGACGGGTTTTGCTGTCGGTTTCGCGGATCGACTTTTCCAGTGCGGGAATCAGTTTTCCTTGCTCAAAAATGGTCTCTAGCACCAGCACACGGCGTTTATCCAGCTCACGCAAGTAAGTCAGACGTTCGTCCAATTGACGCAGATGGGTATCAGTAAGCCCGCCCGTGACCTCTTTACGATAGCGGGAGATAAAAGGCACGGTGTCACCGTCATCCAACAAACCCACAGCCGCAGCCACCTGTTTGCGCTCCACCATCAGCTCATCAGCAAGACGGGAAAAAATATCCATAGACCAATTCCAAAAGTAACCAAGGGAAGTTTTAGGGGCGCATCTTGGAATATCCAAAAGGGCTTTGCAAGAGGAGAAACAGGGTAATCAGCAGCGTGTTTTATTAGAGATGGTGAACATTTTTGATGAAGCGATCCCATAAAAATTTCGGGTGTATACTTTAACACCTACAAATCACACGCTGGACAGCGAGCATGTTAACCGCCCTCAAAACATTATGGTTCCGCGACCCCAAAGAATCGCCTCTCTACATCAATGACGTTGCAGTGCGCATTCGCGCCGGTATGCTGCTCATCATCCCGCTGTTTATGGGACTGACGCTGTTTAATGTCGCCTACACCTCAAAATGGGTGGTGGATGGCAACACCGCCAGCGACACCTACGAAACCAACTGGGATGGCGATATTATTTACGCCGTCGAGGCCAGCAAACGCACCTACGAATACAGCACTCAAACAATTGTGCTGTTTTACGCCCTGTTCGAGATGCTAGCGGGCATGTTTCGCCTCACCGCTCGCCTCTCACCGACGATTTTATTGGCCAGTCTGTTGGCCAAAAACAGCCCGCCAGTTTGGAAGCCCCTACTGCCCAAGCGTTTTGCCTGGAGCATCGGAGCCTGCCTGATCAGCATCTGCTTGGTGTTTTTCAACCCAGACACCTTTGCTCAATGGGTTAATTTTTTATCAACCAGCCCGCTGCTGCCCACCACAGAAAACTACATGCCCGCCAACACCGGAACCACCTTGGTCTGGGTTTGTCTCGGTTTTATGTGGTTGGAAGCGATTTTGGGTTTTTGTGTCGGCTGTAAACTGCACGCCTTGCTGGTTTGGATGGGTGTGCTAAAAGAAGAGTGTGAGGCCTGCAATAACATTGACTGGCAAAAAATTGCTGAAAATCAGCAGAAAAAAACACGTTGATTGCCTTAAAATAACCGCTTTAATCAGACTCAGGAACATCATGAACAGACACTCTGTTTTACCCCGCCTTGCCCTACTCGCCCTTATTGGCCTCAGCTCACCCAACCATGCTGCAACGGAAAAAACAAGTCACAGCCTATTTCCAAGCGACGTTTTTATCAGCATGAAAGCAGACGCGACCGTACAACACTTTCCCGTGCAAAACAGCTGGAAAGGCGGAGCAAACATGCTCTACACCGCCATCAGCCCCGATGGCAAAACCGTCTTGGCCACCAGCCCCTCCAGCCAATCACTGTACGTTTTTGATGCCAAAAGCGGCCAACAACGCGCCATTATTACCGTCGGCAAAGCCCCCAAAGGAGTCAAAATCAGCCCCGATGGCCAGTGGGCTTATGTGAGCAATCAAGGTTCGGCAAACATCAGTGTGGTTGAGTTAAACACCTTGAAGGTAATCGATACCATTCAAGTTGAAAAAGAGCCACATAATGCACGTTTCAGTCACGATGGAAAATGGGCGTACGTCACCCTGCAAGGCGGTGCTGGGCTGGGCGTGATCAACACCAAAAAACGTAAAATGATCCAAGTCATCCCGCTGCCGGGTTTAACCGGCCCGCACAATTTGGATCTCTCTAAAGATGGCAAAACCGCCTTTGTGCGCGACTTTGTTCACCATGTGGCGGTATTGGATTTAACCACGAATAAGGTTAAAAAAATCATCACCGTTGGCAACGGTCACGGCGGCATTGACGTCAGCCCCGACGGTCGTTACGCCATCACCACGGCAATTGGCGATACCGTACTTTCTGTGATCGACACCCAGACTTTAGAAGTCACCAGAATCGAACTGGGCAACGGCTCCCACGGCGTTCGCAGCAGCGCCGACAGCCGTTGGATTTACGTCACCTTACCGCAAGCCAACGAAATCGCGGTTATCAACAGCCGCACATTGAAAATCGAGCGGAGAATTAAGAGCGGTAAATTCCCTTTCTGGATCGCACTGCAAGGCAACCCATAAAACCCTATTTCAACATCACCAAAGCGCGTTTTAACACCGGCAACGCTTTGGGAACTTGAATGTCCATAATGTAATCAGGTACCCATTTATTGTCTTTTTCACCTAGAATTTTGGCAACATTGTTGCCAAAATTACGCCGCATAACGTAACTCGGACCGTCCTCTTCGCTAAAATCCGACTGAGCATAATCGGCCATGCGCTCATTTAACAGCGCCACAAAATTGCTGCGGTGATCAATTTCTGGCTCAAAATCAGCGCGGTTTTCCGCATAAAAATCGACCATATACAGCGCCAAGGCACTAACAAAAATCTGTCGCTCTTCTTCGCTTTTTTTACCGTAAATGCTGCGATCCACCACCTGAATTAAAAAGGCAGAAAATTCCGCCAACACATCCAGACGTTGGCATTGCGTGTCGGTTTGAAAGCCTTCGTTTTCAATTTCCAACAACGCCGTTTGACCAATTTTCCAGATAGCAATGCCAATGGCCGTCGCCACATGCTCTGTTGAACGATCCCGATCTTTTTGATTCCAGCGAGTTTTAACGCGCATTGATGTATCTCCTCTAAAAATGATTCGACTGGAACAGTGGAGCACTCACGCCAGCCCGTGCTAGCATGGCCTCACTGCTTAAACTCATATTCCTAAACTTAGAAAAAGTCCTCATGTCTGACAACAAACACCTGCTCGCCATCATTGAACACGGCGGTTACCCGAATTTATTACCCCTCTACCAAGAGCTGGGGCTGACCACTCACACCGCACCCTCGATGCGTAAAGGTCTTTCGCTGTGCAAAAAACACAAACCGGATATTGTGGTAGCGGAGTTTATCTACGCCCCCACTTACGGCTCTTACATCTGTAATTTAGAATCGCTGTTTGCTTTTTTGCAACGCAGCAAACCCGACACACAATTGATTGTCTTTATTGAAAAAGAGCATCTGCACCATCTGGAAAAAGTCGCGGATCGTTTTCCCATTGCGGCGGTGATAACTCACCCCATTCAACCGCATGAGGTCGAAGCAAAACTGCGACAGCACTTATAATTAGACAACCAGTTCCGTCTCACTCATTTCACCGCTCGTATCCACCAGCACCTCTTGAATGCCCGGCACCCGTTTTAAAATGTAAGCGGCCAGCAACACCCCCATTTTTTGATTTTGGCGATGAATGGCACTGACGATTTTATCCGCTACAATTTGGCAGCGCTGATATTGATCTGGTGCTTCAACCCAATCGCGGCTCATCTGCCAGCCGCGATCCATATCCGCGTCCAGTTGGCGAAAAAACTCATCGGCACTGGTTAAAATAGATTCCGGCACTTCAATCGGAAAACTTTCGCCTTCCACTGTTATTTTTAATTTCATTTCTTCTTTACCTTATTCACTCGGCCCAGCACATGGCATCCGGCACTTTCATAATTTAATTCAATCGGTATGATAACCGCGAGCCTCACGACACGCTGTTTACCACCGGAGACCCGTCCCATGCTGATCGAAATCCCCAATGTATTGACCCCAATGCAGCTCAAACAGATTCAAGATAAACTTGCACACGCCACCTTTATCGACGGCAAACTCTCCGCTGGCAGCGCCGCTCAACGGCAAAAAAACAACGAAGAGCTCCCGCCAAATTCACAACTGCAACAGGAGCTGAACGCACTGGTGATGAATAATCTGCTGCGTCACCCCATCTTTCAAAGTGCGGTTTTGCCCCACCGTGTTGGCAGCCCATTTTATGTGCGTTACAGCACGGGGATGCACTACGGCGAACACCTCGATGACCCCATCATGGGACCGATGGGGCAACAGTACCGCAGCGACGTCTCCACTAGCCTGTTTCTCAATGAGCCGGATGACTACCAAGGCGGTGAACTGGTGATCAAAACCCAATTTGGTCAACAAAAGATCAAACTGGCGGCGGGCAGCGCCATTGTCTATTCCTCCACCAGCCGCCATCACGTTGCGAAAGTCACCGCTGGCGAACGTCTGGCGGCGGTCACGTGGAGTCAAAGTCTGATTCGAGACCCCGACAAACGCCAACTGCTGTACGAATTGAGTTTAGCGCGCGACAGTCTGCTGCGCAGCGCTCCTGAAAGCCAAGAGTCCCAATACGTGGACAGCAGTTACATGAACTTAATGCGCATGTGGTCAGAGCTTTAACACAAAAAAAGGGGTCAAAGCTCGCAGCCTCACCCCTCTTTTTTTCCGACCTAAACAGTTAAACCCTGAACGGTTTAGCTACAGCCTTTAGGGCGAGGCAAACCGGCAATTTTATTTGCCGATTTCACCAAACCACCCATTGGGAACAAACCGTAGATGTATTTGCTGGTACTGCGGTCTTTGCCGTATTTTTTCTTCATGACTTTTGCAAAAATACGCGGCTCGGCAACGGTACTGTTGGTCTCAAAGTAATCACGCGCTTCGTTGACCACCACCCAATGCTCTTCACTCATCTCTACATCTTCAATTTTGGCCACTTCCAGAGCCACTTCCACTGTCCATTCATCCAGATTTTCCAACCAACCCGCTTCGCTCAACTCAATGGTTTTGCCGTTTGCTTCAATTTGCATCACTTTATCCTCATCAAAATGCCTGACGGTATCGAAATACCCAACCGTAATGGTCAACTTTATCCTAAAGACAGGATAATGGCCTGAATTTTTTTTTCAATCTTTATTTGAACAACACACAAAAAAAGCCGCAGCCCAACTGGGTTTACGGCTTTGAACAGCACCGAACGTTTTAACTAACGTACAGAACCTTTTTCTGCATGAGCAATATCAACCAATTTCACTGCCATGTCATCGTACTTTTTACGGTAACCGAACAATTTATCATCATCTTCAGGCATGAAGTATTCTTTCATGCCAACACCGTGTTCACGCTCGTACGCGGAAAAATCGTTCTGCATTGCGATCATCTCTTTGATCAAATCTGTTTTTTCACTCATGGTCTTATACCTTTACCTTAATGGAAATTTCAGACCGCTTAATCAGCGGTTGGTTTCAATCACAGTCACACCAGCAAGGCTGGTTTAGTAACCGCCTTTACGGCGACTTTCTGGCAGACCAGAGAGACGCCCCCCTTGTTTGCTGGGATCACCAGGGAAAAGATCGTACAAGGTTTTTGCATTGATCTTTTCGCCCCATTTTTTGCCCATGGTTTTCACCATCGCACGGGTGTTCGGCTGATTAGCGCCGTTATTAATGAACTCATCACGAAGATAATTCATCAAATCCCAATGTTTGTCGGTCAATTCCAGTGTTTCAGAAGCTGCCATATGGGTTGCCAAATCTTCACTCCAATCTTCAATATTTACCAAGTAACCGCTTGCGGTGGTTTCAATGCTAGCACCGTTAAATTCAAGAGCCATAAACCGTCTCCTTAAGTCATTTAATCACTGATGGTTAATAAAAAATGAGCTTATAAAAAAGCCCTGTTACTTCATCTGCTGTGTTTTGTTCACCGCCTCAATGCCTTTATGCGGAATAAATAAACCACAACCAATTTTACGCCCGCCACCCAAACCCATACGCTGCAAACGCACCGACTCTTCTATATCTAAGTCAGCCAGCATCAAACTGCGCGTAAATAAAGGCCCTTTCGGGGTTTCAAAACGGTGTGAAAGACCACTCAACATCTTGCGCACCGTAATATCCATTGCGCTCAAACGCGCCACAACGGAGGTTAAAAACTCATCTTCATCCTGATTTTTATCCACCTCAATGTAGCGGGAAAAAACCGTGGTTAATTTGCTCAATTTTTTACGCGAGGTCTCGCCCAACGTCAATTTCCCTAAAGACATATTTAATGTCTGACCCTGCAACTGCTCCGCCTCTGCCAAGCGGTGCTTGGGCAGACGCAAGGTCAAACGCGCACGACGTGACAAGTGCAACAGATCTTCTGGGTTTTCTGGGCGCTGCCAACCGTTGGCCGAATTTGCCACATGAATCAGGTGAATACCCGCCTCTGGTTCGTCTTCCAACCAAGGCAAAACCTCGCACAAGGATTGAGACAATACATAAGCGTGATCCACGGGAATCGAAGAGCCAATCAGTTTAAAAGAGAGGTCCATGACCTCATCAGTAAGCTCATATTCCTGCTCTTCTGGGCTCTCTTGCCAATACATACGCTGCCTCTAAACCTTGTTCGCAACGGTAAACGCTGCCTCAAGTCGATTTTCCCAATCAGCTGGGGTGTCACTGAAAGGCGGTTTCACATCCATACTGAAGTGAATCTCGCCTTTAGCACGCTGTTTAATCAGCTGCTCCAGATCTTCAAACCCTTCCAAAGCAAATTCTTGAATCAATACTTCACTCAAACACAACATTCCACACTCTCCAAAATTGTTTCATACCGCACTCATTTCAATAGCACGATCGTAATAACGCGCCCGATAGAGCAGCCGTTGTTGCTGCTCAGAGTTCTGAAACGAGGATCGACCATGCAAGACGTTATTGCAGATAATCCCTTGCCCTGCTTGCAAACGAAAACGCAGCAGAGCGTCGTTCTGTTCAGACATCAAGCGCCGTAAAGCCGCTTCTGCAGCCTGAGTTAGTGCATCGTGCGCCCAAATCACATGGCGCAGACGTGCGCTGTAACGCATGTGCAGATGACCGCTGGCCAAGATCGAAAAGACCGGCCCACTCTGCTCTGCCCGCAGGCAAACGCCCTTTTGCACATTCTCCGGAATGGTCATCGCATCCGGTCGCATCAAAGCCTCAATGTACGCGGGGTTCAAGTCTCGTAACTGCAAATAAAGCAGCTCGTGATCCATTAAAAAATTTTCACCACCCTCCGCTGCCGGTTGCACACAGTGCATCACAATGGCACGAATCTGCCGTGACACCGGGTTGTAATAGCCGTCCGTATGCCAATTCAAGCCTTTATTACTGTAGGGGATGTACTCACCCTGAACCGCACCAGGTTTGCGCACCTGCAACGCCGTGATCGCATCGTTGTCCGCACAGAGATTGCCATCCAGACGCTCCAAACCCAGCGACAATCCCAACTGACGCACAAAGGCTTTATCACCCACCACACCGTCAGGTAACTGATAGAGCACCGCATTATTCTGCTGCAAACAGATCTTTAAACATTCTATCTCTGCTTCACTCGGCTTAAGCTGAGCAAAACAGACCAACAGTTCCTTCACCGAGTTCGCTCGACTCGACAACTTCTCTTCGCGCCAGGATTGATAAGCCAGATTATCACCCAGATTAAAAGGCGAGACCATCAATCTGCACCCAACCTCATTATTAAGGTTACAAACGGCTTGCTGCATAACCCGCAACCACTCTCAACTTTGATGGCCAGTATTCTATTACAGCTTCTACACATTGTGACTACCCACAAGGCAAGAGACGCACAATGAAACTGAACAAACGCCAGACCAAGAATAAAAAGGTATAAAAAAGCAGAAAAACCACCACTCTAAATTCATAAAAAAAACACAACCACCTGTTTTTAAACAAAAAAATAAAGACAGCTGCGCAAACATAAAAACACCCCCTCCTGCCCAAAACCACATCTAAAGCAGGTCTCTATATAAAAAACTTATGCCGACATATCCCCTTAGGGATAAATATCCCTCCTCATGCCACCCCATCGTGAAGGTAGCCGACACGCGCTCAGGAACCTAGACTTATCCCACCTGCTATCGGACAGCCCTGTGTGTGCTCGGTAACAGTACAAAATAACGTTTTATTTTAAATAGCCAGGACACAGCTCGCGGGCTTTGACCGCGTCCACCAATCCTGAATCCTTAAGTTAAGGGAGATTTAGTATGGCTACAAATCAGCATGACACCCCAATGCTCGACGAGTTGGAAAATGGCCCATGGCCCAGTTTCATCACCGGAATTAAACGTCTGCGTGACGAACATCCCGATGAGCGCATCAACGCCGTAACCAACGATCTGTTGGGGCAACTGGAACACTCTTACGAAACTCGTAAAGGGTATTGGAAAGGCGGCACCATGAGTGTCTTCGGTTACGGCGCAGGTATCATCCCTCGCTTTTCCGAAGTTGAAAAAGCCTTCCCTGCTTCTAAAGAGTTCCACACTCTGCGCATTCAGCCTCCACCCGGAAACCACTACAGCACCGACATGCTGCGCCAACTGGCTAACAGTTGGGAAAAAAGCGGTTCTGGCTTGGTGACCTTCCACGGTCAAACCGGCAACATCATGTTTATTGGTGCCAGCAGCGCCAGTACTCAAGTCTTCTTCGACGAAATCAACGACTACGGTTGGGATCTCGGCGGTGCAGGCCCTGACGTGCGTACCGGCATGTCGTGTGTTGGTGCAGCACGTTGTGAGCAGTCTTGCGTTGATGAGCAAAAAGTTCATCGCCTACTGCAAAACAACTTCACCGATGACGTTCATCGTCCCGCTCTGCCTTACAAGTTCAAGTTCAAAATTTCCGGTTGTCCTAATGACTGCCAGAACTCCATTGAGCGTTCTGATTTCTCCGTCATTGGTACTTGGCGTGATGAGATGAAAGTGGATCAGGAAGCCTTCAAAGGCTACATGAGCACCAAAGGTCGTGAGTACATCATCGACAACGTCATCAGCCGTTGCCCTACCGATGCACTGGCACTGAACGACGACGACACCCTCAACGTCAACAACCGCGATTGTGTTCGCTGCATGCATTGCTTGAATGTTATGCCTAAAGCCCTCTCTCCTGGAGATGACAAAGGCGTGATCATCAGCATGGGCGGCAAACGTACCCTGAAAATCGGTGATTTGATGGGCACGGTCATCATCCCGTTCAAAAAACTGGAAACCGAAGACGACTATGAAACATTAGTTGAGTTGGCTGAAGAGGTCATCGACTTCTGGGCTGAGAACGGTCTTGAGCACGAACGTTGTGGTGAAATGATCGAGCGTATCGGTCTGGCCAACTTCCTTGAAGGCATCGATGTTGATGTTGATCCGAATATGATCAACAGCCCACGCCAAAGCTCCTACGTTCGTATGGACGATTGGGACGAACAAGCCGAGAAGTGGTTCGTACGTCAAGCGGAAAAAGAAGCCAGCTAAACGCAGGCTCAGAACGAGAAGGTGGATCACACCTTCTCCTCTCCGTTTATTCGGTTTTTAACCCCCACATATTTCAGGAGTTATCATGGCTAAAGCAACACCTCGCTCTCCTATCGAGTCCGGTTGTCCGGACGCATTCCAGTATATGCATCCCATGATGCGTAAACACTACGGTAACTGGGCATACCACGAAGATCCACAGCCTGGCGTGCTACTGCACGTTGCGCACGGTGGTGACAAAATTTGGACCATCAAAGTCGGCACCCAACGTATTCTGGATGTCTTCACCATTCGCAAATTATGCGACATCGGTGATGAATTCGCTGAAGGTCACATTCGTTTCACCCTGCGTTCCAACTTGGAATACATGGTCACCGACGAAGCCAAAGTCCAACCTCTGATCGAAGCCATCGAAGCCGAAGGTTTTGTGGTCGGTGGAACACGTAACTCCGTGACCACTCTGTCTCACACCCAAGGTTGGTTGCATTGTGATATTCCTGCCACCGATGCTTCTGGTGTTGTGAAATCCATGATGGATGAGCTGATTGGTGAGTTTAAAGCGTGGAATATGCCTAACCGCGTACACATGACCACCTCTTGCTGCCAAATCAACTGCGGTGGTCAAGGCGACATCGCGATCAACGTTCAGCACACCAAGCCACCGAAGATTAACCATAATCTGGTTGCCAACGTTTGTGAACGTCCTTCGGTTGTTGCTCGTTGCCCTGTGGCTGCTATTCGTCCTGCAATGGTCAATGGTAAGCCGTCTTTGGAAGTCGATGAGAAGAAATGCATCTGTTGTGGTGCCTGTTTCCCACCTTGTCCTCCGATGCAGATCAATGATCCAGAGCACAGTAAACTGGCTATCTGGGTGGGTGGTAATCACTCCAACGCACGTGGCAAACCGACCTTCCAAAAATTGGTTGCTGCCGGTATCCCCAACAACCCCCCTCGCTGGCCTGAAGCAACGGCCATCGTGAAGAAAATCCTCAGTGTCTACAAAGAAGACGCCAAAGATTGGGAGCGCATCAACGAGTGGGTTGAACGCATTGGCTGGCCTCGTTTCTTCGAAAAAACCGGTCTGCCCTTCACGAAATACCACATCGATAACTGGCGTGGTTCGCGTGCGAGCTTAAACTCCTCTGCACACATTCGTTTCTAAGACAGGGTTTATCGATGAAATTCGGAATCATGATCAACGAAGGGCCTTACAACCATCAAGCGGCTGACAGCGCGTATCAATTCGCCAAAGCCGCTCTGGAAAAAGGCCATGAAATCTTTCGTGTTTTTTTCTACCACGATGGTGTCAACAACGCGACTCGTCTGGCGGTTCCACCGCAAGACGACCGTAACGTGACCAAAATGTGGCAGGAGTTGGCGGAAGCGCACAAGCTTGATCTCGTCGTCTGTATTGCTGCGGCTCAACGCCGTGGCATCCTCGATGCAGATGAAGCAAAACGTCAAGGCAAAGATGCCGATAACATCGCCTCCGGTTTTCGTATCTCCGGTCTGGGTCAGCTGATTGAAGCAGGCATTCAGGCGGATCGTTTACTGGTCTTTGGTGATTAAAGGAGCCTCTTATGTCTACGATTAAAAAGTTTTTCTACGTTAACAGAAAAGCGCCTTACGGCACTGTTTACGCTCTGGAATCATTGGAGGTGGTACTGATTGGTGCCGCTTTCGAACAAGACGTCACCTTGGCGTTTATCGACGACGGCGTATATCAGTTGATGAAAAACCAGAGCACCGCAGGAATTGGCATGAAAAACTTCTCGCCAACCTACAAAGCGCTCGGTGATTACGACGTCACCAAACTGTACGTCGAAAAAGAGTCTCTGGAAGCGCGAGGCCTGACCATTGATGATCTGATGGATCTAAAATGGGAAGATGAAGATGACGACTGGGCAGAAAGAGATTCTATCCGCCTGGTCACCTCCGCCGAACTTGCTGACATCATGTCTGAGCAAGACGTGGTCTTGAGCTTCTAAGGGGTATTGAAAAATGGCGATGTTACACACCGTTAATAAATCCTCTTTTGATCGCAACACCTTTGAAAGTTGCTTGCGCTTGGCAAAAGAGGGTTCTTCCGTACTTCTCATCGAAGACGGCGTTTATGCAGCAATGAAAAACACCACCGCTGCCGAAAAAATCAACAGTGCAATGGGCACGCTGACTTTTTATGTTCTCGGTCCAGACATGGACGCTCGTGGAATAAAAGCAGACGCACTCATCGACGGCTTTAAGGTTGTGGACTACAACGGCTTTGTGGATCTTTCCATCGAGCACGACAGCGTACAATCTTGGCTTTAAATTTAACCCAATTTGAGATTACCTCGGTAGTCTCTAGGAGAATAAACACATGGCTATTGAACTGAATGGCAAGACTTACGACACCGACGAAGAAGGCTACTTAGCGGATCTGTCCCAGTGGGACGAAGATATCGCAGCTGAAATGGCTCGTCTGGATGACGCAGAACTGACCTCCGCTCACTGGGAAGTGATGAACTTTCTGCGCGAATACTACGAAGAGTACCAAATTGCTCCCGCAGTTCGCGTTTTGACCAAAGCGATTGGCAAAAAACTGGGCAAAGACAAAGGCAACAGCAAGTACCTGTACGAGTTGTTTCCTTACGGTCCTGCTAAGCAAGCCTGTAAATATTCTGGCCTGCCTAAGCCTACCGGTTGCGTGTAACACTGCGCTGCCTAAGTGGGGGACTCTTCCCCCACTGTTTTCATTACTGTCTTTAAAATTTTACACCTGAGGAGTTTCAGGAGCATGCTTCTGTCTGTCTTGTTCACAATTTTGTTCTACGCCGCAGCCCTTATTTTCTTTGTCGGTGTGGGTAACAAGATCTATCAATATGCCTCCACTCCTGCTCCATTAAAAATTCCGACCACACCGGCTCCGGTGACTCGTGGTGGTGTGGTCTTGCGCATGTTGCGCGAAGTGACGCTGTTTGAGAGCCTGTTTAAAGCCAATAAATGGATCTGGCTGTTTGGCTGGTTGTTCCATGTGGCACTGGCGCTGATCGTCATTCGCCATCTGCGTTATTTTACCGACCCTGTTTGGCCTCTGGTTGAGATGCTGCAACCGTTCGGTAAATACGCCGCCTTTGCCATGTTGGCCGGTTTAGCCGGTCTCTGGGCCCGTCGCTTCTTGGTTGACCGGGTGCGTTACATCTCAGCCCCTTCCGATCACCTGATGCTGGCGCTGCTGATCGGCATCGGCATCAGCGGCGTGATGATGAAATTTGTCTCACACACCGACATCGTGGCGGTCAAAGTGTTCTTTATGGGCTTGATGTCCTTTGACTTCAGCCACCCGCTGCCCGCTGACGTGCCTTTGATCGTGCATTTGTCACTGGTGGCACTGCTGGCGATCATCTTCCCCTTTAGCAAGTTGCTGCACGCCCCCGGCGTGTTCTTTAGCCCCAGCCGCAACCAGGTGGACAATCCACGTGAAAAACGCCATCTGGCGCCTTGGGCAGCCGAACTTGAAGCCGGTGAAAAGCGCTAAGCGCCTTCACCGCAGAGCCTCAATAAACGACTAGGAGCAGCACGTGGCCAATTTTGAAACACCTGAATTTAGAGAATACCCCATCATTCCCAAGCTGCAAGAGGGAACGATGGCGCACAGCAAACCCTTTATCTCACGCGTGCCTTTTCAGGAGCCTTTGGGTTTTCCTGACGAATTAGTGGACAACTGGCAAGAGAAAGCCATCGCAAAAATCGGTGAGCTAAAAGGCAAATACCGTGGTTTACAGGTCTACCTTGACTCCTGCGTCAAGTGTGGCGCGTGTACCGATAAGTGCCACTACTACCTTGGCACCAACGATCCGAAAAACATGCCGGTGGCACGTCAGGATCTGTTCCGCAGTGTCTATCGTCGTTATTACACCGTGGCTGGCAAATATTTCCCCAAACTGGTGGGCGCGAAAGATCTGACCAAAGAGGTGCTGGACGACTGGTACAGCTACTTCCACCAGTGCTCACAGTGTCGCCGCTGTTCGGTGTTTTGCCCCTACGGCATTGATACCGCCGAAATCTCCATGGCGGCGCGTGACGTAATGAACCACATCGGTGTCGGGCAAAAATACTGCAACGAGATCATTGCCAAGGTTTATAAGATTGGCAACAACCTCGGTCTGCCCGAACCCGCTCTGCTGGATACGTTGGAAGGTCTGGAAGAAGACATCGAAGACGAAACCGGCGTAGCAGTCAAACTGCCACTGGATCAAAAAGGCGCAGACGTGCTGCTGGTCACCCCTTCCGCTGATTTTTTTGCCGAACCTCATGTTGATGGTTTAATGGGCTACGCCAAAGTGTTCCACGAAGCGGGCATCAGCTGGACCCTCAGCTCCTACGCCTCAGAAGGTGCCAACTTCGGCATGTTCATCGGCAACTACGACAACATGCGCAAAATTTCACTGCGCATTCGTAAAGCAGCCCAAGATCTGGGCGTGAAACGCATCGTCTTTGGCGAGTGCGGCCATGCGTGGCGCGTCGGTTACAGCTTCCTCAACACCTTGGCAGGACCGTTTGATTTCTTGGATCAACGTTACCCTGTACCACAGCACATTCTTGAAGTGACCCACGGGCTGCTGCAAGAGGGCAAGCTGCGCATGAATCCGGCGGTCAACGATCACATGACCTTGACCTTCCATGATTCCTGCAACGTGGCACGCGCCAGTCGCATGGGCGACAAACCCGGCGGCCAATTCACCTTCCCACGGGATGTGATCAAAGCCGCCTGCAATAACTATTACGACATGGATCCCACCACCACCCATCAGAACACCTTCTGTTGTGGCGGTGGCGGCGGTCTGTTAACCGATGATCTGCTTGAGCTGCGGGTTAAAGGTGCTCTCCCACGAATGGAAGCTTTGAAAGAAGTAACCGAGGAGAAAAAAGTAACTCACATGGCGGCTATTTGCGCCATCTGTAAAAGCCAGTTCAGCAAAATGCTGCCCTACTACGGCTTCGAGATGGATCAAATTGTCAGTGTTCACCAACTGGTGAGCTCTGCGCTGGTGATGAAAGGCAGTGAACAAGAAGCAGAACTCGACGCAATTGAAACAGATAACGGTGAAGCCGCCTAAACGGCGCTTCACTTGTACCTTATTTACACAATTTAAAGATTAAACAGACCTCACAGGAGGACGGGCATGGCCACTTCTAAAGACGATATGAACCAAAAACTGACTTTTCGACGTTTTGAGGACGGTGATAGTGAATACCGCTCCGCAGGCGACATAATTTTAAACGAGGACACATCGTACAAATGCCCGACTTACGTGCATCGTACGCCTCCTTGCCAAGGCAGCTGCCCCTCTGGTGAGGACATTCGTGGCTGGTTGGACATCGTTCGTGGTATCGAACTGCCTCCCGAAGGCATGGAAATGTCGGAATACGCTTTCCGTCGTTCCACCGACGCCAACCCCTTCCCCGCCATGATGGGTCGTGTTTGCCCAGCACCGTGTGAAGACGGCTGTAACCGCAACAACGTCGAAGAGTTTGTCGGCATCAACTCCGTTGAGCATTTCATCGGTGATGAAGCGTTCAAAAACGGCTACACCTTTGACGTACCCGCCTTCAACGGCACTCGCATCGCCATCATCGGTGGCGGCCCTGCGGGCATGGCTGCCGCTTACCAACTGCGTCGCAAAGGCTACGGCAGTGTGATTTTTGATGATCATGAGCAACTTGGCGGCATGATGCGTTACGGCATCCCAGGATACCGTACCCCTCGTGAAGTACTTGATCACGAGTGCAAACGTATTTTAAACATGGGCGAAATCGAATTCCGCGCCAACACCCGCGTCGGTCGTGACGTGGCCGTGGCTGACTTGGAAAAAGAATACGCTTCTGTTTTATGGGCCTTGGGTTGTAAATCCGGTCGTGGCTTGTTTGTGGACGGCTGGGAAGGCACTCCTAACTGCGTCTCCGGCGTGGCGTTCTTAGAAGCGTTTAACACCGGCAAGCTGCACGTTGCAGCGGACAAAGTGGTCTGCGTTGGTGGTGGTGATACCTCCATTGATGTGGTCTCTGTGGCACGTCGTCTGGGTAAAATCACCAACTTGCCTGAACATGAAAAACCCGAGCATGTGATCGGCGGTTACGTCGCCCACGATTCAGCCTACGCTGCGGCTCGTGAAGGCGCACAGGTCACATTGACCTCCTTGTTCCCGAAAGAGAACATGACCGCTGCCGAACACGAAGTCACCGACGCACTGACCGAAGGGGTTACCATCCTTGAAGGTGTGATGCCCATTGCGTTGGTTAAAAACGCCGAAGGTCGTGCCACCGCTCTGCGCGTTGCCAAATGCACCGTGGACAGCGCCGGTCGTCCGACCCCAGTTGAAGGTTCTGAATACGACATCGAAGCCGATCTGATCGTCTCCGCCATCGGCCAAGGCGGTGATCTCACCGACCTGGAAGAGATGAACAACGGTCGCGGTCTGATTGACGCCGACAAATTTTACCAAGTACCTGGTAAAGCCGGTCACTTCGTCTGTGGTGACATCGTCCGTCCTCATCTGTTGACCACCGCCATCGGCCAAGCGTCCATCGCCGTTGACAGCATCATTCACTACCTCAATCAAGAAGAGCAGAGCAAACGTCCAAAAGTGGATGTGCATCACTTCAACCTGCTCAGCAAATTGCAAGAGACCGATTTAGCACCAGAATCCTTTGACGACAGTGACGGTGATCTGCGTGGTACCGATGATGCAAAATTTGCCATCCACAACTACGAAGATCGCTCCAATCAAGAGATCATCTCTTCTGACAAACTCTTCTTGGGTCATTTTGGTCACACGCCTCGCATCCATCGTGATGAAGTGGTTCCCAGCTCTGAAGAAGTTTTGGGTCACTTTGAAGAACGACTGATTGCCCTCAGCGACGATCAGGCGGTTGAAGAAGCCAAACGCTGCATGAGCTGCGGTATGTGTTTTGAGTGTGATAACTGCGTCATTTTCTGCCCTCAAGATGCCATCTTCCGCGTCAAGAAATCCGAAAAAACCACCGGCCGTTATGTGGACACCGACTACTCTCGTTGTGTTGGTTGCCACATCTGTTCCGATGTCTGCCCCACCGGCTACATCGACATGGCTTTGGGTTAATCAACAACAACGGAGCATCATTATGGCCGGTTCTTACCGAGGCATAACGTTGCTGTCCACTCTGCTAGGGGGGCTGCTTATGGCAGCCTCCCTGTTGGCATCTGCGGGAGTTTCGGCTCCCGTTGTGCCGCAAGGCAAAGGTGAACAGTGCGTTGAACCCACCGCTGACATGCGCAAAAATCACATGGAGTATCTGCTCCATCAACGTGATAAAACCGTGCGCCAAGGCATTCGTACCAAACAACACAGCCTGAAAGAGTGCATTAACTGCCACGTTCAAGCCAACAAAGCGGGTGATTATCCCAGCGTTCACACCAATAACAGCGAACAACATTTCTGCGACAGCTGCCACAGCTACGCGGCGGTTAAAATCGACTGTTTTGATTGTCACGCCGACCGCCCTGCATCTCCCTCTGCCGCCAAAGGTGCCAAACCATGAGCGATCAGCACATTAACGCCTATCGTCGCCGTTTTCTCGGCGGTGCCGGTGCTCTTGCCGCCCTAACCGTCGCGCCTGGCTTGCTGCTTAACGTTGTGAAAGCCAAACCGGCGGCTGAAGCGGTCAGCAACACAACCCGCTGGGGTCTGTTAATCGACGCCAATAAGTGCGGTGAAGGCTGTAACGATTGTGTTACCGGCTGTAATGAAGAGCATGGCCTAAAAGAAATTCACGGCCCCGCCACAGACGCACAGTGGATTCGTACCGTCAAAGTGCGTGATACCAGCACCCAACACGTGACCCACTTGCCGATGATGTGTCAGCACTGTGAAAGCGCTCCTTGTGTAGACGTCTGCCCAACGGGTGCCTCTTTCAAACGTGAAGACGGCATCGTTTTGGTGGACAAACACACCTGCATCGGCTGCCGTTACTGCATGATGGCCTGCCCATATAAAGCACGTTCTTTTGTGCATGAACATCTGACCGAACAGAAACCCGACGTGCCTCGCGGCATCGGTACCGTTGAATCCTGCACGATGTGTGTTCATCGGGTGGACAAAGATGGCGATCAAGCCATTACTGCCTGCGCAGAAGCCTGCACCCACGACGCCATTTTGTTTGGTGATCTGAACAATCCCGACAGCGACATTTCCAAGCGTCTGGAAAAAGAAGGCGGCACCCGCATCCGTGCAGATCTTGGACTCAACCCTGGTGTGCGTTACCAAGGTATTTAACCGTTATTGTTTGGGAAAGCTGTTATGAAAATAGCCTATCGTACCATTGAAGGCCGCAGTCGCGGCTACTTTGCCCTGTTTGGGGTTCTTGGCCTGTTCGTTCTGGCCGGTCTGGGAGCCGCTCACCACATGGAGAGCGAAGGTCACTGGATCACCGGCATGAACAACCAGATCGTCTGGGGTATGCCCCATGTGTTTGCGGTCTTTTTGATCGTCGCCGCCTCTGGCGCGCTCAACATCGCCTCGATCTCTTCGGTGTTTGCCAAAACCGCCTACAAACCGCTGGCGCGCCTCTCAGGGCTGCTCTCCATCGCCTTGTTGGCCGGTGGTTTGATGGTCTTGGTTTTGGATTTGGGTCGCCCAGATCGCCTCATCGTTGCCATGACCACCTACAACTTCAAGTCGATTTTTGCTTGGAACATCATCCTCTACAACGGCCTGTTCGCCATCGTAGCGATTTACATCTGGATGATGATGGAAGGGCGTTTTAACAAATACAGCCGCACCGTTGGTATGGCCGCCTTTATCTGGCGGCTGCTGCTCACCACCGGTACCGGCTCCATCTTTGGTTTTTTGGTGGCACGTCAAGGCTACGATGCGGCCATTATGGCGCCGATGTTTGTTGTCATGTCCTTCTCCTTTGGTTTGGCCATCTTTCTGCTGGTTCTGATGGCCTCGTACAAATGGTCTGAACGCCCTCTGGGTGATGCCACGGTAAAGCGTCTGAAAAACCTGTTGGGTGTGTTTGTTGCCGGTGTGCTCTATTTTGTCTTGGCCTACCACCTGACCAACCTCTACGCCACCGAACACCACGGTTATGAAGCGTTCTTGTTGTTGGGTGAAAACGGCGGCGGCATTTACAGCAACCTGTTCTGGATCGGTCAAATTCTGCTCGGCAGCTTGGTGCCATTGGCGCTGCTCTACCACCCCGTCACCGGTAAAAACCGCGTCATGCTCGGTTTTGCCTCGGTGCTGATCATCTTGGGTGGTCTGGCACAGATGTACACCATCATCATCGGTGGCCAAGCCTTTCCAATGACGATGTTTCATGGCATGGAAGTGAGCAGCAGCTTTGGGGACGGTGTCACCGCCAGCTACGCTCCCAGCACTTGGGAAGTGATGCTTGGCGTGGGCGGTTTTGCCATGGCTCTGGTGATCGTCACCGCAGCGGTCAAAATTCTGGCCTTTTTGCCTGAAGACCTCAGCGATGAAGTCGCCGATCCGCACACGGCCTCCAAAAGCACATAAGCCACACCGTTCAACTCCCCAAGCGCTGCCCAGCGTTTGGGGTTTTTCTATTTTTAAACTGCCAAAGTTACCTTCATGGCTCATATTCTACTGTCAGCTGCCCATAAATCTTCGGGCAAAACCACCATCAGCATCGGTCTCTGTGCCGCCTTTAAAAGCCGAGGTTTAGAAGTTCATCCCTTTAAAAAAGGCCCTGATTACATCGACCCCATGTGGCTCAGTCGTGCTGCTGAACATCCCTGCCATACCTTGGACTTTTACACCTCAAAACACAGCGAGATCTTACAAACCGTTGCTCAATATCATCATCAATCGGACCTCTGCCTGATCGAAGGCAATAAAGGTCTCTACGACGGCCTTGATCTGGAAGGCAGCAACAGCAACGCCGCGCTGGCCAAATTTTTGCACGCACCGGTGATTCTGGTGCTCGACGCGCGTGGCATGACCCGAGGCATTGCGCCGTTAATCTTGGGTTATCAGCAATTTGATCCCGAGGTCAACATCGCTGGCGTGATCCTCAACCAAGTGGGTGGCAGCCGTCACGAAGGCAAGCTGCGCCGAATTATGGAGCACTACACCGACGTTACGGTTTTGGGTGCGGTGCAACGTGACCCTGCTCTCGATCTGGAAGAGCGCCATTTAGGGCTGATGCCAAGCAACGAAGATCATCTGGCAACAGAAAAAATCAGCGCCATCGGCAGCGCCATTGCCAAGCAGGTCAATCTGGATCAGCTGCTGGAAATTGCCCAACAAGCGCAATTGCCCACCCCCGCCGTTCCAGCGCCCCTCCCTCTCAACACACAGAAAAAGGTGCGCATCGGCATCGCTCAAGATGCCGCCTTTGGTTTTTATTACCCCAGTGACCTGCACGCCTTGCAAGACGCTGGAGCCGAGTTGATCAGCATCAACACGCTTAAGGATACTCAGCTGCCTAAGATTGACGGCCTCTTTATCGGCGGCGGTTTCCCTGAAACCCAGATGAAGGCGTTGGAAGCCAACACTCAGTTGCGTCTTGAGATCCATCAAGCAATTGAAAACGGTCTGCCCTGTTACGCCGAATGCGGCGGTCTGATGTACCTTTCAAACGCGATTCATTGGCAAGGTCAACGCTGTGAAATGGTCGGCATCATCCCCGCTGAAACCGAAATGCACCCTCGCCCACAAGGACGCGGTTACGTTCGTCTGCAAGAGAACAGCGACAGCCTCTGGCCACGCGCGGGCAGCGCAGAAATCGCCGCTCATGAGTTTCACTACTCGGCGCTGTCCGGTTTGGAGCATAATCCAGCGTTTAAATTTGCCTACCAGGTGAAACGCGGCGTCGGCATCGACGGCCAACACGACGGCCTGATCTACAAAAACCTAATGGCCTGCTACAGTCATCAACGTAACAGCCAACAAAACCCGTGGACGGGGCGTTTTATCGACTTTGTACGCCACTGCCAAACCCCTGAATAGACCCCTTAACCTAATGAGACCAACCTTATGATTACCGTAACCCCCGCTGCTGCCGTTCAAATTCGCATCGCCGCCAAACAAGGCGAAATGGAAAACATGCCCCTGCGTCTGGCGGTGAGCAAAAGTGCCACCGGCGAATTTCAATACGCCATGGGTTTTGATGACGACGAGCACGAAGGCGATCAAACCACCGTCACAGAGGAGATTTCCGTGGTGGTGAACGTCACCAGTTTTGCCCTCTTAGAAGGCACCACCATTGATTACGTTGAGCTGGAACCCAGCAAATTCCACTTTATCTTCCTCAACCCCCAAGATCCCAACTATTTAGAGCCATCCGAAGATTAGCCCTTAGGGGCGCAGGTCAGAATGCGCCCCTAACACAATCCAAAAGCCTTACAACACGCTTAATTTTGTGTGAGAATATCACCGTTCATAACGAATTATTGGACTTTTGTCAGATGCGATCAGGAGAATATCGCTACATGGAGGAAAGTCCCAACGGAATAGGGAATATTATTCATAACAACGTAATAGGAAGAGCGACGCGTGGAAAGAGAACAAGCATTAACCGTTCTAGGTCTGGATTCTGAAGCCAGCCTACAAACTGCCGAAATGGCCTATCAATTGATGTGGGATGAGTGCAATTTCACCATTGACCAATCCGACTCGGCGCAAGAACGCTTAGAAAGTCTCGATACCATGCAGCACCTAGACAGTGCCGTCACTCTGTTGCGCAATGCCGCCAACCAAAAACACGACGATGATGAATTTGCCATCGAAAGCGCTGAAACGGTGATGATCCCTCCAACGGGCGTCACCCTACGTCGCACTTCCGCTCCCAATTTAACCTTGGCAGACACCTCCGCCATTGACCTTGAGTTAAATCATTCTCGCATCCAAAAAGCCACGCCCAATGATGAGGCTCATCTCCCAATGGACGATGAAGACCACAACCCCACCTTGATGGCACCACAACAAGGCGAACTTGAACAGCAACTGGCACAAGACGCACGCAAAACGTCGCTCTCAAAACATCAACACAAGCGCAAAGAACAGACCCAGAGCGCCCCGCTTGATCTGAACATGGACAAAACCTTGCTGGGCAAGCGCAGTACGGTCAGTGCCAAACACAAAGCCGAACACGTACTGGAATTAAACCAGACCCTGATCAATGGACGCTACACCATCCAAGCCTTTATCGACAAAGGCGGCATGGGCGAGGTTTATCAAGCCTACGACAACATCCGTCGCCAAGAGGTGGCCATCAAAGTACTGCTGCCCGATCTGGACAAAGACGCTTACGAACGTTTTTTCAATGAAGCGCGCCTTTCCAGCCAACTCAGCCACCAAAACATCGTCAACGTTTACGACGTGCAAAAAGACGGCGAACTGATCTTTATGAGCATGGAGCTGCTCAAAGGTGAAAACCTACGCCACCGTATGCGTCGTCATCAACGCGCCAATGAGGCCATGCCACAAGCTGAAATCCATCAGCTCGCCATTGCCATGAGCAGCGCTCTTCAATACGCCCACAAAAAAATCATTCACCGCGACATCAAACCAGAAAACATCTGGGTCTGTGACAACGGCGAAATCAAACTGATGGATTTTGGCATCGCCCGCACCTTCTCTCACGAACAAGCGATTCAGACCCGCACCGTCGCCGGTTCCGTACGTTACATGGCTCCCGAGCAGTTGGGCAGCGGCGACGGCTCTCAAATGCTGGAGATCGACAGCCGCGCCGATCAATACGCCCTTGGGGTTATTCTCTACGAACTGCTGAGCAACACCCCACTCTCTGGTCGCATCACGCCCTTGTGTGAGATCAACAGCGACATCAACGAACAGTTGGCTGAGATTGTGGAAAAAATGCTCGAAGGCAAAGCCGATAATCGCTTCGCCTCGACCAAAGTACTGCATCACGCCCTCAAAACACCCTTGAGCAGCAACAGCCTGTTCTCACAGTTCTCATCCAAGATGAACAAGCTAGCGCATGAGTCATCCAAAAGTGGATTAATATCAAATCTTGCTCCCAAACTAAGCAGACTCTTTTTACGTAAGTAGTTGATGTTACTCAGTGGGTAAGAAACCAAAAGAATCCCACCGCCCTACAGATCAAGACGGCGTAGGGCGCACTAACCAAAGGGCAGTGCGCCGATAAAACCAAGCAAGAGCACATCCCCCTCAATCCCCCCCAAAACAACTGCACCAACTATTTCTAACTTATTTTCCTTATAGATAAAAAAGTAATTAATTTCCTATGTTATTTTTATACCTAAGTCAATAGACTACGATCATCCCATTCAAATAAAGCGACCAAAGGTAATTCGAGTCGTATGAGTTGCACGGAGCAGAGGATAAACGGATAGGGAGATAACACAGCGGACTGGAACTGTCCGTTGTCAGGAATTAAAGAATGGATTCTTTTTGATATTTGATGAGCTTGCTTCTCATCACAGGAATTGAAAAGGAAAACAGCTATGAAAATTGGTGTAGTAGATGACCATGAAATGTTCAGCGACTCATTGAGCCTCACCTTTCACTGCCTTTTAGAAGGCAGTGAAGTATCCAGCTTTTACGACCCCGAGGTGTTCCTCAACTCCATTGATCAAGGCAGCCGTTTCGATCTGCTGCTCATTGATATGAACATGCCCAAAATGGACGGCCTAAGCCTGTTGCAAGCCTTGCAGGCACGTCATATTGAAACCCCCGTCGTCATTCTCTCGGCGACGGATAACATCGAGATCATTCGTAAGGTCTGGGATCAAGGCGCAGCGGCTTTTATCTCCAAAACCGGCGGTTGCAGAACGTTGGTCGAAATCCTAAAACGGATTTTAGAAGGCGAACGCTATTTATCAGAGCCGATCAAAAAGTCGATCAAACAACTGAAAAAATGCTCAGGTACAGAAGAGGATCAAAAAACCCTCCAGCACCTAGGCATCACCAAAAAACAGTTGTCAGTACTAAAATTGATCGTGAAAGGCCACACCAATCAGCAAGTGGCCTCGGTAATGAACGTCAGTGAACATACGATTAAATCCCATGCCAGCGCCATTTATCGCACTGTTGGGGTACCCAATCGCAGCAGCTGCATTGCTCATGTTAGAACGATGGGGTTGGGCTTTTAAAGCCATCCAAACTAAACCCTAGGGCAGAAAATTTTCTGCCCCTACGCTCCTCCACTCAAAACAAAATCTCCAACAAACCCATAAAACTTCCAATATTCGCCTCAATACGCCCTTTTTTCATTTTAATTACGCAAAAAAGTTCAAAAATTCATACTTTAGGATGAGGTTTTAAAGTTCTTTTTTCTATAAAATTCTGTGAATCAGTTCTCATATCCAACCGGTAAAAAATAAAATTTTCTCAAGGAATATCAAATGATACTAAAAATAATCCCTCTAATGGTGGCCTTTGCAGCCATCTCAGTGACCACATCGTCCCTGCAAGCGGCCTCACTCACTGCAAGTCACCAAGTGCTGTCACAACAGCAGGGAACAAACGGCTTTGACGTCACATTGGCTCTTACGGTAAGCAATACAGGAGCAACCCCTCTCAGCGCCCTCTCACTGACCTCTATGGAATCCATTTCATTCGAAAGCCAACTCACTCTCCTTGGGTAGCATGGCGGCAGGAAGCAGCGTTTCTGTAAACTGGAGCCTCACCCTACCGGCTCCTGATCTTCCCCTGCTGATGCTTGATGCCTCTGATATCGATGCTAATGGCACTGTCAATCACACTCCCGTTATCAGTGAGGCACAGTAAAATGAAATCCTTCAACTCTTTTAAACTCATTCAGCTGCTGGCCTTTCTATTTTTAGGTCTGCTTTCTGCACTCTCCACAGCTCAAGCCGCTCCCACTGTTTGGGGAGCCAACTGGCACGGAGAACTGGGCGACGGTACAACCACTCAACGTAATAGCCCCGTTACTATTGTAGGGGGACTGGAATACAGTCAAATTTCTGCTGGATACACACATACACTAGCCCTCAGGGCAGACGGCACGGTCTGGAGTTGGGGCAATGGTACCGCTGGTCAATTGGGTCATGACAACCGCTCAAACCAATACCGCCCTGTGCAGATCGGTGGCCTAAATAACGTTGCTTCACTCTCCGCAGGGACTTTCCACTCTCTGGCCGTGAAAACAGACGGCACGGTCTGGAGTTGGGGCTATAATGACTCTGGTCAATTGGGTCATGGCAACAGGGCAAACCAATACCGCCCTGTGCAGATCGGTGGCCTAAATAACGTTGCTTCACTCTCCGCAGGGACTTTCCACTCTCTGGCCGTGAAAACAGACGGCACGGTCTGGAGTTGGGGCTATAGTCTCTATGGTCAATTGGGTCATGGCAACAGTGCAACCCAATACCGCCCTGTGCAGATCGATGGCCTAAATAACGTTGCTTCACTCTCCGCAGGGGGTTACCACTCTCTGGCCGTGAAAACAGACGGCACGGTCTGGAGTTGGGGCTATGGTAGCGCTGGTCAATTGGGTCATGGCAACCGCTCAAACCAATACCGCCCTGTGCAGATCGGTGGTCTATCATCCACATCGATAGAAGCAGGCTCGCATCACTCCTTCACTTATACCGGAGGCGTAAACAATCAAGCACCGGTTGCCCATGCGGGTGCCAATCAAACCCTAGAAAGCACCGGCAGCTCCAGCGCCAATGTGACCTTAGATGGTTCTGCTTCATCTGATGCCGATGGCGACACCTTAACCTATGCATGGTCGTGGGCAGGCGGTTCAGCTACGGGCGTCAGCAATTCAGTCTCTTTGCCTCTGGGCACAACAGTTGTGACTCTGACCGTCGATGACGGTACCGACAGCACAACCGACACCGTTTCCATCACCGTTCAAGACACCACACCACCCACCGTCAATGCCGGTGCTGATGTCACTCTGGAATCCACCGACGCGGCCGGTGCTGCCTTTAGTGTCTTGGATCAAACCACCTCCGATGATGTCGGTTGTGGTTCGCCATCACTGAGTGCGGCTCCCACCCCCGCCTTCTACCCGCTCGCAGGTACCACGGTTACCGTTACCGCCACGGATTGTGTCAGCCTCACAGCAACCGATACCATGCTGGTAACGGTTCAAGACACCACCGCGCCGGTTCTCACCGTTCCAGCCAATGTCAGTGTTGAAGCCAACGCGGTCTTAAGCACCGTCGCCATCGGCAGCGCTTCTGCAACAGACATCTTTGCTGTAACAGTAACCAACGACGCTCCGATGACTTTCCCATTGGGTGATACGGTGGTGACCTACACCGCCACTGATGGCAACGGTCTCACAAGTACTGCGACTCAAACCATCACCGTGACGGACACCACTGCGCCGGTTCTCACCGTTCCTTCAGCGATTACTTCTGAAGCCAGTGCAGTAGAAAGTCTCATTGCGCTGGGTACTGCCACCGCAACGGACATCTTTGGTGCTACGGTTACCAACGATGCGCCAGCAACCTTCCCTCTCGGCGATACGGTGGTGACCTACACCGCCACTGATGGCAACGGTCTCACAAGTACTGCGACTCAAACCATCACCGTAACGGACACCACTGCGCCGGTTCTCACCGTTCCTTCAGCGATCACTTCTGAAGCCAGTGCCATCTCCAGCCTCATTGCTCTGGGTACCGCAACCGCAACGGACATCTTTGGTGCTACGGTTACCAGTGATGCCCCAGCTACTTACAGCTTAGGCACCACGGTAGTCACTTGGACCGCAACGGATGTGAACGGCAATGTCAGCACCGCGACGCAAAACGTGGTGGTGGTCGATACAACCGCCCCAGTACTGATCGCTCCAGCAGCCATCAATATTGAAGCCACCGGCGCTCAAACCCCCGTCGCCATCGGCACCGCTACCGCTACCGACATCTTTGGCTTCAACATCACTAACGATGCCCCTGCCACTTACGGCTTAGGCACCACCGTGGTCACTTGGACCGCCACCGATGTGAATGGCAACGTCAGCACCGCGACACAAAACGTAGTCGTGGTAGACACCACCGCACCCACCGTGACCGCCAATCTGAACCCCGTCAGTCAGGGTGATGATGATCATGATTCCGATGAAGGTCGTTTCACTGTCTCCTTCAACGTCTCTGACATTGTCGATGCCAACCCCACCGTGGTAGCGGAGCTGATCGTCGCCGGTCACGCCACCGCCATCGCGGTTACCAAAGGTCAACTCATCGAGTTTGAATACGAAGATGAAAAAACCGAAGTGGAGATCGAAGACGGCATTCTTGAGATCGAAGCACCCAGCATGGTGTTGCGGATCACCGCCACCGACGCCAGCGGCAACGTCACCGTGGTTGAAGTTCAACCTCAAGGCCTGAGCCGTGATAACGACGATGATTATGATCGTAACGACGATCACGATGATTGATCGCTAACCCTCCTGCTTGAGTCGCTCTGATTCAAGCAGATCCTTAAAGGTAAAAGCCCGCTCTTGAGCGGGCTTTTTTTTGTGGGTAACTGTTTCAGGTTTATAAAAAAATAGATAGCTGATAAGATCTGTTTATGGTCAAGAAAAAAAAGTCTAAGCACAACAAGGTTGTTGATGAGCGTTATACTTTCTCGAAAAATAGGGGTGGTGGTTTGATCAAAATTGAAGTGTGGGAAGATCAGTACGGAGCGGTGGTTCGATACAATATGGCTTACATCAATTTTGCCCTCTACTCTGGAGATCATGGTCGCGTAATTGGGTACGATAATGCCCATAACTATCACCATAGACATTGTTTTGGTGTGGTCTCACCTGTGAACGATTTTGTAGGTTATGAGGTTTTGCTTGAACATTTTGAAGCAGAAGTAAGAGGCTATTTAAATGAGCATTGAAATTAAATCGGGCACCCTGAGTGACTTCTTTCATTCAGCAAAAAAAACGGCAAAAGCGGTGGATAACGGTGAATCTTTGACACAAAAAAGAACGCTCTGGGTTGAAGGTGATGATCTTGTCTCGTTATTAAAACCGGCAAGGAGGCGTTTGGTTCAATACCTACGCCAAGAGAAAAAAGTCTGTTTTTCTGATTTGATGCTGGCGATGGAACGAAGCCCTGTTAGCTTGAACAACGACTTAAAGTTATTAGCCAAATATAATTTAGTGCGCATTTGTCGAGAAAGTAACCCAGGTCATGGTGTTCACAAAGTGATTGAGTCGGTGTTATCAAATGAAAAAATTGAGTTTCGAGTGGATGTGTAGCGAAACAGTCTAAAACCAGTGCAGTAGACAACGTCAATGCTCTGGGTACCACAACTGCAACCGATCCCAATGGCAATATCAGTACTGCAATAGCTACTGACTTTTTTCAAAGCTAAAAGCCCGCTCTTGAGCGGGCTTTTTTGTAGATCTGAGTTACGCACTGCTTTGAATTCCCACGACACTCTCTGGGGAAAAAAATAAAATCTCCCTCGACCCCTCTTCCATTGAAGAGGGGTCGAGGGAGATTTGCTCTTGCTTGGTTTTATCGGCTATCAGGATTTAAATAACGGTAAACAAAGTCATTAAATTTGCCGAGATGAAATAAAGCAGTCGCACCAATCTCAATGGATAAAAACAGACAAGGAATCATCATGCCCCCCTCTTTAGCCACATCATTAAATGTAATCTTCATCGTAATCTCTTTTTTTTCACACAGCCTTTACGCGCTGCCCATCTCATGGGGAAAAAAATGACAACGGTCAACTGGGTCACAACGCCGCCGGTGGTCCTGTTCCCCATGCCATTCTTAACTCTGACCCATTCAGCGCGATTGAGCTTGGCGCTCATGCCTCCATTGCACTGAAAACAGACGGCAGCGTCTGGAGCTGGGGAGGAAACTGGCACGGCGAATTGGGCGATGGAACCACAACACAAAGCACTCGACCCGTACAGGTCGTCGGCCTAAACAACGTCATTGCCGTGAGCCGAGCAGCAAAAACAGATACGGTGGCCGCCCTGAAAGCCGATGGCAGCGTTTGGTGCTGGGGGCAGAATCAATATGGGCAGTTGGGCAACGGCACTCAGATAGACTCACTGACCGCCGTGCAGAGCAACATCTCCAATGTGATCGCCATCGCCACCGGACCTGCGGATGTCATGGCCTTAAAAAAGGACGGCACCGTTTGGGCTTGGGGAGACAACCTCTATTGGAAATTCGGCTCAACTTCTACGGCATCCGCTGGCGGCGTTTTTCAGGTTTTGGGCATCAGCAATGTGGTGGCCATCGCCTCCGGCAGTTATCACGCCCTCTACTTAAAAGCCGATGGCAGCGTTTGGCTGTCAGGACGTATGGGCAGTGTCTCTCACAGAACCCCCACACAGGTGGCCAATTTATCCCAAGTGGTTGAAATCACTGCTGGCCAAGAGTACAGCCTTGCCCGCAAAAAGGACGGCAGTGTCTGGGCGTGGGGTGCCAATTATTATGGCAATTTGGGCGATAACACAACCACCGAACGCCTGACTCCCGTTCAGATCACAGGATTAAACCAAGTGGTCGATCTGGCCGCAAACTTGTTCCACTCTCTCGCTGTGAAAGCCGACGGCACTGTCTGGAGCTGGGGTTCAAATACAGCCGGTCAACTCGGCCACCGCAAGGCGCAACACAAAACGCCTCAGCAGATCATCGGCGTATCGCAATTCAATGCCGTTGCCACGGGCGGCAATCACTCTGCGGCCTATCAAAGCCACTCAGCGATGAGCGGTTTGCTTATGTTTAATCCCCCAGAAAACCGTGACAAGGAAGAGGAGAGTGAGGATAACGATGAAGAAGAGGATCACGATGACGAGCAAGATGATTGAACCTTATTTCCATCCCATCTTGATTTTTAATCTCAGGCCTTTATCCTCTAAAGGTGATTTTCAACCAAATGGGGTTCCTTATGTCTTTTGCTCGATTCGCACCACTGCTGTTTCTCTGCACTTTTACTGCCCAAGCTGGAGAGTTTGACAGCGACAGCTTACCCGTTGGCATCAGCGCGAATATCAAGCAGGTCAGCATCAAACACGCAGGCAAAGAGGTGATCATCAAACGCAACCCCGATAACGCCCACACCGTCGATGACAACTACGCTAAAACTTCACGCCCCTGCCCGCCCTTTTGCATTCAACCCATGACTCTGGCACCCGGAGTGGAAACCATCGGTGAGTTGGAACTGATCGACTACCTGCAACGCCTCAGCAGCGGCGATAACACCCTTCTCGTTATCGACTCTCGTACCCCAGTTTGGGTCGATCTGGGCAGCATTCCTGGTGCCATCAACATTCCGTGGAAAAAACTCAGCCTCAACCACGGCACTGACCCTCTGAGCCTAATTGAGATTTTGGAAGCACAGTTTAACGTCCAGCAACACAGTGATTTTCTCGACTTTAAAAACGCCAAAACCTTAGTCATGTTCTGCAACGGCATGTGGTGTGGCCAATCTCCCAGCAACATCAAAACCCTGTTGCGGCTCGGTTATCCCGCTCACAAACTCAAGTGGTATCGTGGCGGCATGCAGAACTGGAACAATCTCGGTTTAACCACCGTTAAACCGTAAAAGATCAACAAAAAACCAATAAACTCAAGTGATTATAAATCCACAATTCATAGGCTCTGACGGGGAATAGCAATTTCCTGTATGATGCCAACCCACTAAGACAAACTCTACTCAGCCCTTCATGGACGAGTGGCCACAATTTTTGATTACGGGGAAACCAAACCCATGAGTGAAAGTCTTGATCCTATCGTGCTTAATATTCTGTACGCCGTTACCGGTGGTACCTTAACCCTACTGTTTATGTGGCTCGGATGTAAAATGTTCAATCACCTTGTCTGCTTCGACATCAGTGACGAACTCGCCAAGGGCAACATCGCCGTTGGCATTATGCTGATGGGCATTTTTGTCGGTGTTGGCACAGGCCTCGGTCTCGTCATAGGGCTTGGGTTAAACTGATCGTGTTCAGACCCCTACTTCTTTCCCTCTGCCTTTGCATCGGCGCAGCACCCTCGACGCTCTACGCTGCCAAAAGCATTGATCAGTGGACAACGAAGTACGACCGTTATTTTAAAAAATACACCAAACGCTATTTTGGACCGCACTTCAATTGGAAGTGGTTTAAAGCTCAGGCCATTGCTGAGTCTGGTCTCAAACCCAAAGTTAAAAGCCACGTTGGCGCACGGGGAATCATGCAGATCATGCCCGCCACCTACGCTGAAATCCGCAGCAAAAACCGTCAGTTTCTCAACATCGAAGAACCGCAGTGGAACATCGCAGCAGGGATCTACTACAACCGTGGTCTGTATCGAAAATGGCGGCTGCCTGCGCTCTCTAATATGGAACGCCTGCTTCTCACCTTCGCCAGCTACAACGCCGGTTATGGTCGAATTCTAAGAGCCAAACGGCGAGCTGGAGGAGAGATTAAAGCATGGAAAGATGTGGAGCCTTATGCGCCCACCGAAACGAAAAACTACGTCAAACGCATCTCCAGACTGCTCAATGGCAAACGTGACAAACGCAAACGCCGCCTGCACGGCATTGAAAAATGGAGCAGATCTTAAGGCGTTGGGATGGGTCGTGTCTGAGTAAGCAGCTTACGATAGACCCAACCGATTTTTTGCGTACCAATAATGCCCACCTTGACCCATTTTCCCTGCCGACTCAGCTCCACCAACACTTCACCTGCCCTTAATTTAGCAATACGTTTGTGATGTACCGCCGGTCTGCGACGAATATTAGCGGTGCGACGGGTATACACTTGGCCAGCAAACAGCTCACCCTCCTCCTCCAACAGCTCTTTCAAGCGCCCTCTGGAGGGATAGTCTCGTTGACCCAGACGTGCGCGTAAAATCGCTTGCGCATCCTCATTACCCCGCCGAGCGGCGCGAGCGTAATAGGCCACCGCCACATCGTAATCTTGCTCACCAGAATCCCCAAATTCAAACAACATCCCCATGGAGAACATCGCATCCACATGATTTTTATCCGAGGCACTTAGCCACCAACTCATCGCCTTTTCATCGTTAATCGCCAAGCCGTAACCGTTGTGGTACATCCAGCCCAAACTGTATTGAGCATCGGCATCACCTGCTTCTGCCATCGGTCGCAAAATGCAGTAAGCAATGGCGTAGTCGCCATCACGCATCGCCACTGTGGCACGTTCATACTCGCCTTCAGCCCAGAGAGAGCCGAGATGAAATAGAACGGAAAACAGCAACAGTGCCGCTATTATTTTACTTTTTTTCATATGATTTGACGCTTAACCCCGTTTTGTAAAGACACTCCCTCTTCGATCCCTCTGCCCACTCCCAAGCAACAGCTGAATCTAAAACATACTACAACGAGAGTCCAACAAAATAGACAAAAAACAGACATTTGTTGCTTAAATACAACTCAACACCCTAAAAAAACAGTTTTTTCGACCTAAAAGGCACGGCCTATTTTTCTGCCACCAAATAGGCAATCCAACAAGCCACATCCTCACACCGCTCACTTTCCACAAACTCATCCAAGGGTTCATCGGTTTCGGGATCAAACGCCTGCAGGTAGATCCGTGTCTTAGAAAAACCACACTCAAGCAACAACTCACGAATTTCTTTCGCTCCCCAGAGTCGCCAACGATAGGCATACGCTTGATTCAGACGCGAACCGTCCTCAAACTCAAAATGGATGTAGCACTGCATGTCAGCAGTGACTGGGTTGTATTCCGCCTGCTGCCAAATGTAAGTAAAGCCCTCCAGCTCACGCACCTCTTCTTGGGTTTGATGCGCTTCAAAACCACCAAAAGAGTCCAGAAAAAACAGGCCGTCTTTTTTCAAACAAGAATGAACCCGCTGAAAATAAGCCTTCATCTGCGCTCGTTCTTGAAACAGCCAATAACTGAAATTCAACGCCTGACAGATGTCCACCCTATCCGTCTCGACCGTCAAGACATCCGCACTCAGAAGCTCAATTCGCTGCTGCTCGTCAACGGACATCTCTGCCACATTGTGGGCTTCTCCCCAAGCCAGCACCTCGGCATCAATGTCCACCGCCACCGCGCTGTGAGCGGGGTTTAACTTGACCCATTCACAGGCCGAAAGCGCCGTACCACAAAAGTCCTCGCGCAAACGGTGCGGCCAACGCCCTCGCAGGGCTTTAAACGTCTCTTGAACAAATTCCAGCTCAAACTCAACCCCCTGCACCGAACGCTGATAGAGATCGTGCCGATCTGCTTTTTCTGCCAAACTCATTTAACTTTTAATCCCCACACCCCGATTCAACAGGCTCATGGAAGCGGCAAATAAAACCAGAATAAAAAAGCCAATGATCAAAAAGGCACTGCTCATCGAGACATCACTGACCCCCAAAATGGCGTAACGAAAGGCGTTGACCATATAAAATATCGGGTTAAACAGCGAAGCGGTTTGCCAAAAGTCCGGCAACAGCGTGATGGAATAAAAAATACCCCCCAGATAGGTCAAAGGCGTTAAGACAAAGGTGGGGATAATAGAAATATCATCAAAACTTTTGGCAAACACCGCATTGATAAACCCCGCCAGAGAAAACAGAATCGAGGTCAACAGAGCAACAAAAATCGTCAGCGGAAAATTATTAATCTGCAAGTCAGTAAAAAACAGCGTCACCAGCGTCACCACCACCCCCACCAGCAAACCCCGCGCCACGCCCCCCAAAACGTAACCCAGCAAAATCAGCACATTGGGCAGAGGCGAGACCAACAGCTCCTCAATGTGGCGCTGAAATTTAGTGCTGTAAAACGAAGAGACCACATTGGCGTAGGAGTTGGTGATGATCGACATCATAATAATGCCTGGAATAATAAAATCGGTGTAGGAATAACCGTCCATGTCCCCCAAACGTTGGCCTAACAACTCACCAAAAATCAACAAATAAAGCACGGTGGTAATGGCAGGCGGTAAAATGGTCTGCATCCAGATTCGAGAAAAACGCAACACCTCTTTGATTACCAAAGTCTGTAAGGCGATCCAATAATTTTTCCAGTTCATAATTTTTCCTGCGCGTTTTTATCAATCAGCCGCAAGAAAAACGCCTCCAGACGGTTGCTTTTGTTTTTCATGCTCAACACCTCAATGCCCTTCTCAGTCAGCTCTGCAAACAGGGCATTAATACTTTGACCTTTATTCACCTCCACCTCCAAGGTACGACCGTCCTCTTGACAGTGCAAAGAGAAGCCCTTTAGCTCCGGCAACGAGGGCAAGGGCTGAGCAATGTTCAGCAGAAAGGTCTCTGTTTGCAGTTGCTTGAGCAGCGTTCGCACCTCTCCCTGTTCAACAATTTTACCCTGATCAATAATGGCCATATTGCGACACAGGCTCTCCGCCTCTTCCAAATAATGGGTAGTGAGAATGATCGTCGTGCCTTGATGATTAATCTCACGCAAAAAGCCCCACATGGAACGGCGAATCTCAATGTCCACCCCAGCGGTCGGTTCATCCAAAATCAACAGTTTTGGCTCATGCACCAACGCTCTGGCAATCATCAAACGGCGCTTCATGCCACCGGACAACTGACCCGCCATCGCAAAGCGCTTGCCCCACAGATCCAATTTTTTTAAGAAATACTCCGCTTTTTCAGTAGCCTGTTTACGGGCAATGCCGTAATAACCGGCCTGATTAACGACGATCTCCAGCACCGGCTCAAAAACATTAAAATTAAACTCTTGCGGCACCAAACCAATCATGCGCTTAACCGCCATCGGCATCGCATCCAAATCTTCGCCAAACACCCGCACCGAACCAGAGCTTTTGTTTACCAAAGAACAGAGAATGCCAATAGCAGTGGATTTACCGGCACCGTTCGGCCCCAGCAAGGCAAAAAAATCGCCCTGCTCGACTTTCAGATCTACCCCTTTAAGCGCCACCACGCCGTTGGCGTAAAATTTCTGTAACCCATTAATTTCAACCGCATTCATATTTTTTAACCAAACCTATAAAAACAGAGCCACAGAGGCAAGCAACACCCACCGCTGTGGCAATCTGACAAAATTACAAGGTGATGATTTGATCGGGCATGTTACCCGCCAACGCCCCATACAAATTGGGGAAACAACCAATCACCGCGCCTTCCACCAACTTATCTTCGATCTCACGCTCTTCGCAACACTGATCACAGCCCATCAACAACATGCCTTTCTCCTTGGCCACTTTGGCCAAACGCTCGCCAATGGGGTTGCCCTCCAGCAAGACGTAGTTGTTGTCTTCAAAAAAGAACATGCCCACCACTTCGACACCGTGTGCGTCGTCTTCCAATTGAGGCAAAATCATTTTACCCAATTTAAACGAAACAGAGTGGCCTTGACTGGAAAAAATATAAGCAACTTTCATGGTTTAATCCTTAGTTTATGTAGGTATTTATTAAAAAACGCGCTCTTTTAGCGCGCCTCATTTAACACCAAGCCCAACACAAAGGCAAAACCCTAAAGTAAGCTGTAAACTACAGACAAGCTGTGGCTCTGTTGCGGCTGCACAGTAACCACGTTATCAAAAGCGTTGGCGCTCTCCACACAGAGCATTTTTCGCCAACCCTCTGCGCCCAGGTCTCCCATGCGTTCGGCCTTAGCAAACCACGGATTCCAAACCACAGTGGAATCGCTGCCGCTTTTTTTCAATAACAATTTTACGCTTTAAACCCAGATCATGAATCACGCACGTAGCAGGGCTGTTGATGTAAACGCGATCGGTCTCACTGGCAAAACGAATATCACCCTGCTGCATTTGCGCTACAGCCTCACTCACCTTGTCATAATAGGTCACCCCCCTCCAGACCGCTGACCGAGACCTGCTCAATGTCGCTGATCTGAAAATAGGTGTGCAGTGCTTCACTGATGACAAAGGCTCTGTCACTTAAATTACGGCTGCTCAGGTTGATCTCCAATTTTGTCCCAATGCGAAACTCCACCTGCAACAGCGTTGCATACGGCCACCATTTCGAGCCGCCATCACAGACCAGCTCCAGCAGCAGCGAAACCGAACCGTCAGCCAACAATTGACTGCCTTTGCACGCCCAATCGGCCACACGAGCAAAACCGTGCGCAGGGAAATCAGCCTCGCTGTCATGCGGACCAAACCACGGCCAACAGACCGGCACCCCACCGCGCATCGCTTTGCCCACAGTAGGTCGTGCCTCTTCTGACATCCAAATCACCGGCTCTGCGCCTTTGGGTGTCCAGCTCAATACCTGCCCCCCTTGCAGGCTGATTTCCGCCTGCACCAGCGCGTGTGTTGATCTGGGCGATCACAAGCTCCATCAACCTCTGCAAAAAGAGGGCATTGGGTACACCGTATTGCTCTGCTGCTTGCATATTCTGCATGGTAAAACCTCTGTTTTATCGGTTTAAAAACGAGCCCATCCGTAGGTTGGGGTAATAACCCCAACATCAAACACAGCCTTTTTGTTGGCAGATTAAACTCAGACCTTTTATGATGCCGAAACATCTTCGTCACATTGTTCACCATAGGTATGAGTTATGGCTTTGAATGCATTGCAATTTATCAACCGTCTGCTGATGAAAACCTCCGACGGCATGGCAAAAATCCCCGACTTCACCCGCCAGCACCGCAAAAAAGCGCTGCTCTCACTGCTGCTGTTGACGGTCTTTTTTGCCGCTGGAATTCCACGCATCAAGCTGGACATGAGCATGGAAGCCTTTTTCCGTGACGACGACCCGACCCTACACAACTTCAATATCTTTCACCATCTGTTTGGCAGCGATCAAGTCTTGATGCTGATGTTCCAACCGCAAGACGACGATGTGTTCAGCACCGACTCCCTGAATAAAGTCAAAGCACTGGAAGAAGATCTAAACCAGCAACGCCTCAAAGCCAACACACCGCTGAATCGCATCACCCGTGTGCGCAGCATCTACAGCGCCGATTTTTTAGAGGCCAATGACGATGCCCTGATCAGCCGCAAATTCATCGGCCCCGACGGCCTTCCTCTCACCGCTGCCGAAAGCGACGCTCTGCGCCAACTGGCAATGCAGCAACGCGACTTCCCTGGGCAACTCTTCTCCCGTGACAGCAAACTGGGCATTTTAATGATCCAGACCGATTACGGCGCACGCTTTAAAATCGCTGACAAACACACCGAAACGCTCGACTCCGCCGATAACGATGGCAGCGGTTTTGAAGACGATTTCTCCGCCCCCGACACGGCAAGCAACAGCGGCTTGGCTCTGACCGCCGCCGAACTGCCCGAATTTGAGCGGGTGGAGATGGAAGAATACAGCGTCTTTATGAGCGCCTTTAACGACGTACTGGCACGACACCACTGGCAACACCAGCTCAACAACCCCGATGCCGATGCGACCCAATATCTGGCCGTGGGCAACCCGTGGATTATGGATCTCTTTTTCAGCGTGGTGATGCAAGAGATGGCGTTGATCTCCCTGCTTTCCATTTTACTCATCATCATCGTGCTCTATTTCACCGTCGGCTCCTTGGCGGGTACCGTCTGGCCTACGATGCTGATCATCACCGGCATCATCTGGACCTTGGGCATCGTCGGCTGGTCTGGGGTAGCGGTGAATATGATGATCAACATCACCGTCTTTTTGATTCTCACCGTCGGCATCGCCGCCTCGATTCACATTCTGTCGGTCTTCAAACAGATGACCGAAGCGGGTTTAGAGGAGCAAGAGGCACTCACCGAAACCCTGCGTAAAACCGGCCTGCCCATCATGTTGGCGGCGCTAACGACGATGGCAGGGATGCTCTCCATGTCGGCAATTCCCATTGCGCCGATCAAAGCCTTTGCCCTGTTCGCCTCTGTGGGCGTGTTTGTCACCTTCTGGCTGACGGTGCTCTATCTGCCCACCTTGATGGGCATCTGGTCGCCGATCAAACGCAACGCCGACGGTAAGGTGACGCAGAAAAAACGCGACGCCTATCTGCAAGCCTTTTTACGCTGGACCGATCACTGCGGGCGCACCTACCCCAAAACCATCATTGCCACCTTTGTCATTGTCTCAGCGGTCTCCTTGATGGGGCTGCCCAAGGTCTACATCGACACCAACCTCATGACCCTGATCAAACCTGGGGTCGGCATGAGCGAAGCCATCACCGCCATTGATGGCAACTTTGGTGGCAGCTCCAACGCCGAAATTTTGATCGACAGTGGCCGTGCCGACGGCATCAAAGACCCACAACTGCTCAAAGCCATGCAGAGCCTGCAAGAAAAAATCATCGCCGGTGAACCGGAGCTGGTAACGCGGGTGGACTCCATCGTCAAATTGGCCAAGGAATCCTATAAAAACCTACTCGACGGCAAAGAGAGCAACTACCGCATTCCCGACTCACAAGAGGTGTTGGCGCAAACCCTGTTCAGTTTTGAATCCGCCGACCCCGCCACGCGCAAACTGTTTGTCGATGATGAATGGCAAGTGGCGCGCATGACCATTCAGGTCAAAACACGCGGCTCGCGGGATTACGAGCAGTTCAATAAAAACCTGCAAGGTTGGATCGACGACAGTTTTGCCGAGATCAAACAACAAAACCCCGACTTTAAAGCGGGCATCACCGGCAGCATTCCCTTAATGATGGAGATGATGAGCTACGTCTCCAAAGCGCAGATCAACTCCTACTTGCTGGTAATCGCGGTAATCGCCGTGCTGCTGCTGGTGATTTTTGGCTCCTTGCGCTTTGGGCTGATGGCGATGATTCCCAACCTGTTCCCTATTTTGGTGCTGCTCGGGGTGACGGGCTGGCTCGGCATTGCTTTGGACACCGACACCTTATTAGTCATGCCGCTGGCCATCGGCATCGCGGTGGATGATTCGATTCACTTTTTGACCCACTACCGCACCGAACTGCTGCGCGGCAAAAAATCAGAGGAGGCGATTCGCTCGGCGTTGACTCACGTCGGGCAAGCGATGATCTATACCTCGGTGGTGCTCTCTCTGGGTTTCTTGATCTTTGTCTTCTCCGTGCATCAAGGCTTGACCAACTTTGGCATTCTCTCCGCCATCGCCATGTTCTCCGCTCTGCTGGCCGATCTGTTCTTGCTACCTGCGATGATTCATCTGTTCAAACCCTTCGAAAATCAAAAACACCTCACCACGGAGGCGGCATAATGTTCAAACTCACCGTTAGCCTATTGGCACTCTCTCTCACCGCCCTGCCTCTGCACGCCGCGCCCAGCGCACGGCAAATCATGCAGCACAGTTTGGATCTGGACGACGGCAGCAGCCGTTACAGCCAAGCCCGTATGATGAGCTGTGCGTTTGTGATCAAAAAGGGCAAACGCAAATGCCGCAGCAAACCGCGCCTCAAACTGACCGAAAGTCTGGGCAAAGACGTAGGAGCAGAGGGCAAAGACAGCCTCTCTCTGAGCCTGATTCTGAAACCGAGCAGCGAAAAAGGCATGGCCTTTTTGCAAAAAGATTACGACGACACAGACAAAGATTCGGAGCAGTGGATGTATTTACCGGCGATGAAAAAACTGAAACGCATCGTCTCCGAAACCGACGACGGACCCAAAACCGGCACCCTGTTTGGCTCCGAGCTGGCCTACGAAGACATTGAAAAACACCACATCAACGACTCCAGTTACAAGCTGCTGGAAAAGAACCTCAGCTACGGAAAACGCACGGTCTGGAAGATCAAAGCCACCCCCACGGAAAAATTCGCTCCCAAAACCTCCTACGGTCACTCCGTCGTTTGGATCGACCAGCAGCATTATCTGCCCTTAAAAATAGAGCTGTACAATCGCCAAGGAAAATTGGCCAAAACCCTGTTGCAACAAAAAATACAACAAATCAACGGCATCTGGATCGCCAAACGGATGCAGATCATCAACCACAGCAATCAACGCATGAGTCTGATGGTAACGGACAAACTGGCACTCAATGTGGACGTGCCTGACGGCCTGCTGGAGTCTCGTGCGCTCAAAGACAGCAACTACCGCGAAACGCAGATGAAGGCTCTGCGGATGTTGGCGAAATAAAGGTGAAAAAGGCAACACGGTTTCCATTCACATCGTCATTGCTTCCATTCACGCCGTCATTCCCGAAAATTACGCTGTCATTCCCGAAAATTACGCCGTCATTCCCGAAAATTACGCCGTCATTCCCGCGAACGCGGGAATCCACACGCAGATGCAACATCAACAAATGGATTCCCGCCTGCGCGGGAATGACACAGCGTGTTAACCCCCTTTATCATTCTGTCTCGTTCACCTTTGCGCTTTGCTGGGCATTGCTGCCCAGCCTACTCGCCGCACCTTTTATTTTATCCGCTGCCGAAGAAGAATTTGACGATTTTGGTGGTTTTTCTGATGTCGGCGAAACAGAGTCAACGTCCTCCGAGCCGTGGCTGCGCGGCAGCCTTTCGCTGGATCTGGCACGTCAAATCGGCGCTCCCAACCGCTGGGTTCGCAACGGCGTGAGCACTCAGCTGATCCTCGACCGAGAGACTCCGATCGGCCATCTTTACGCGGAAGCCACCGGCCTCTACAACGCCGCCTACCGACTGGAAAAGGATCCACAAGCCATCATCGACCGTTACGAAGTAGATGGCCTGCTGCGGGAGTTCTATTGGCAAAAAGCCTTCGCTCAGTTCAGCCTCAGCGTGGGCAGAAAAATGCTGGTCTGGGGCAAAGCCGACCTGCTGCCGGTGGTGAATATGATCACCCCCCAAGATCGCAGCGCGGCGCTGTTTGCCAAACCCGAAGAGACCCGTTTAGGCCAAGATCTGATTCAACTCGACTGGTACGGCAACGGCCAACAGCTCAATGCGGTGCTGATTCCGCAGCCGCAATTCAATCTTCAAGTCAACAGCGGCCACCCCTATGCAACGCTCTTTTCAGACAGTACGGATCGCATCAAAGACAACGATGTGGAATACGGCCTGCGCTGGAACCAGCAACTGCCACGCGCTGAGCTGGCTCTGATTGCGGGGCATTTTGCCAATCGAGATCCGTTATTTGATGGTTTTGAGCAAACTCACCGAGCCAGCGATGTTCTGGCGCTCAGTTACAACCGTGCCGCCGATCCCTTTCTGTTTAAAACCGAACTGGCCTATCTGCCTCGACATCCGACGCAAATTTTTAGCCCACAAGAAAAACCACAGATTGAGGAGAAAGAGAGTTATCGCGCCATGTTGGGGGTGGATTACGTCAGCCAAAACTACGGCAGTTGGATTACCGAACTCTACGCCGAATGGCCCTCTGTCAATTATCCTGGCAGCAGCGCAAAAACCAGCTTTGGTCTGTTGGCAATCAACTGGAGCGAGCGTTATTGGCGTGATGATCTGCTGCTCGGTGCCACCGTGATGTTTTTCAGTGACCTTGAAAATCGAGTGGTGCATTTGAGCAGCCGTTATCAATACGACGACCGTTGGAGTGTGAGTGGCCAATACAGCCGCATTGATGCCAACGGTGATTCGTTTTTACTTACGCCATTAGAGGGATTTGATCGGCTTGATTTCAGCTTGAGTTACACTTTTTAGTGGCTCTTAACGGATTCCTAGGTCTTAGGAAAACAAGAGTTCCAGCAGAGAGGGCAATAACCCTTTGCCTCGTTTTCGCGCATTATGCGTAAACTCAAAAAAACTCAGGTACAACGGTAACTGCTCTTGAGAAATCCCCCTGATTTGTCCATGTTACACCACGACCTAGGAATCCGTTAAGAGCCTTTAAAGTTATCTTCATGGCATTGTCCCGTCAGCTACAGAGTCTATTGCTCTCATTTTTGCCCGTTACTGCTTTTACTTCCGCCAATAGATCAGAAAATTTGCCGTAGTTGATCTTCATACCACCACCATTATTTTAACCCACTAATCAATTAACTCAGCACTGCTCAATTTTCGTAACAGAGCAGATCGGCCAGGATAACAACGTTTAATTTCAACAACCTGTTCCTTAAAAGATTGCCAGTCATCTTGATGATGAGCTAAATCACACAGCCCTTTTAAAATCGCCACGGCTTTATCGTATGATTTTGATTTTTTCTCTTCGATTAAATCATAAACCTCCTGCCATGCCTCATCCTGTCTCGTTGCCAACACCGCCAATCGCTGTTGGCGAGCAATCTCCAATTGACGTTGATGCTCTGCCTGTTGATCCTGTTTGTGTTCATCCTTCCGCTCAAGCAATTCTGCTATCGAGCGGTTTGTTGATACATCTTTAGCGCCGTCAATCTGCCCCTTTTTTGCCATTTTTTCCAGCTTTCTGTTCAACAAAGCAGATAAATTTTCTTCACCATGAGCAAGACGCAGAAGAAATTTACGCTGCTCCTTAGCAGGCAATTTATCAAGCCAAAGAGCCACATTAATTTTTTTCTCCTGCCGTGGCTTGCTTAATTCTGCGGCAACAGCAACTAAGGCTTTATCAACGCCTAAAAACTTACACCACGCCACCTGCGCTGTGGAAAGCCTTTGTAACCCCGCAGGCAACGGTGGCTCCAAGAGATCAGCATCCACCTCACCATCATCCCAAATATGTGCAGCGGCGAGCAACCAAGCCAAATACAAAGCACGAAAATCACCTTGCATTAACTCTGCTCTTAAATCCACCAAATCATCCAACCAACTCTCAGCATGCAACCAATCATCACTGCCATCATCTTGGAAATTAAAATCCAAAATAATGTGTTTTTTATCTTCCGAGAGAATACAATCAATCTCCTCCGAAACAGAGAACAGAGCCACCTTTTTTATATCAACCAGCGAAACCGGCAAGCGAATCATTAAACGAAGTGATCCCCAGTCTGCCATATAAAGCATGATGTCAAAACAACGCTCCATCAGCTGTACTTCATTGCCTCGAAAATCTCCGTAGTTATAAACAAAGGAGGCCTGATGAGAGGTGATTCGCGCTCGGCTGGAAAGTGTAGAAAGTTCCTTTTTTTCAACCTCACTCAAAGCACGGTCAATGGCACGAAACTCATAATATTGATACTCACTCATGGCCGCCTCTCCTTTACCCCTAAAATAATTAAACGCTTGTAATTAATAAAAAACACCCCGTTCTTCATCTCACCACTCAATTCCCGCCTGCGCTTTCACCCCAAGACGAAACGCATGGCCGTCGTCTTTGATTGTGCTGATGGTATCGCCAATGGCCAACAGCTCCTCCACCATCGTCCGTCCGGTGATGATCACCGTCTGGTTTTTGGGGCGATGTTGCAACGCCGCCACCACCGGCTCAATGGGCAAGTAACGGTACTTAAACATGTAACTCATCTCATCCAGAACCAACATGTCAATGTTTTCATCTTGCAGCAGTTGTTCTGTCACCGCCCACGCTTGCTGCGCCGCCTCAATGTCCTGCTGCTTATCTTGGGTTTCCCAAGTAAAGCCATGCCCCATCACATGCCACTGCACCCTTGGATGATCGTGAAACAGTTTATATTCACCGGTTTGCACTCGACCTTTAATAAACTGCACCACTGCCACCCGCTGACCGTGTCCCAGCGCCCGTGCCAAAGTACCAAAAGCGGAACTGCTTTTACCTTTGCCGTTGCCGCGCAGCAGAATCAACACCCCGCGCTCCTCCGTCGCCTTAGCAATGCGCTCGTCGATGACCGCTTTTTTGCGCGCCATGCGCTGTTGATGATCTTGACTCATAAAACCAACTCCAATTGAGAAAGGGGCAAGTAATCCGCCTGCAACAGGGTCGCTACCTCACGACAGCGCCCACGTTTGACCGTCGCCACTTCGCTGTCGATCACCAATGTGCGCCCAGGCAAGCGCACCGGCGACAAACTCTGCCGACTGCGACCGTCGCTGATCAGATAATTCACCAACTGCAACTCCGGTTCCATCTGCAACCAGCGTTGAGTGCGCTCCTGTAGGTAGCTCAAAGCCTCGCGCAGCGGCGTACCTCCGGCAGCGGTCAAGCCATCCAGAAACAGCAATGGATTTTTGGGTGCGCGCTGGCGCGGTAGCAGCTCCTGTGACCTCTTGATTACCAAAACCAATCACCAACAACTGCTGACGCGCCAAATAGGCCTGCCGAGCAATGCCCGCCACCACCCCTTTGGCTTGAGCAAACGCCGACTCGCCCAACGTAGAGGCGGAACGATCCAGCAGCACCACATGCAGCCGTTGTGGACGTTGACGCGCCCTCTGAAAAGCCAAACTCTGCCACGGCCAGATGCCACGATTGGCAACAACGGTGGCAAACCAATTTGGTTTGCTGTGCGTTTTCTGACTGCGTTTGCCTTGCGGCGCAGGGTTTGCGGATCTGGGCAACTCGGGCAGATCCACGCGACGCACAGCGGCGCTGGGCTGTGACTGTTCTCGTGCCATGCCGCCCCAATCTCCCGCCGCTTCGGTCTGTTTATCCGTCTGGTTTTGCTCCGGCGGACGGCTAAAGGGAGGCGGTTCAGACGGCGCTGAAGGAGGTTCAGGTGGCGTTTTACGTCGATGCAGCAGCACCAACTCTTGCACCGCCTCCAGATCCGCCAAAGTCACCTCCACACGCCCCTGCCAAGCGGCGTGGCTTTTAGCCGCTCGACACCAAACAATATCGGCACGCAACCCCTCCACCTGCGCCGCTGTGCAACGTTCGGCAATGATTTCACGATGCCCTTCATCGCACTGCACCGACGGCAAACGCCGCCGAGCGGCCAGAAGTTCATCGGCCAAGGCCTGTTGTTGAGCCTGATAACGATGACAAAAAGCGGCTGGATCATCATCAAACTGTTCACGCTGGCGCACAATCTCGATCCGTTCCGCACGACTGTGCTGACCACTCAGCGCCACTGCCAGACCAAACCGATCCTGAAATTGGCTGCGCAGCTCCCCCTCATCGGGGTTCATCGTCCCCACCAGCAAAAACCGCGCGTCGTGTTGATGGCTGATGCCGTCCCGCTCAATGCGATTGATGCCGCTGGCGCTCACGTCCAGCAGTTGATCCACCAAATGATCCGCAAGCAGATTGACCTCATCCACATAGAGCACCCCCCGATGGGCGTGCTGCAACAGACCGGGCTGAAATTCAACCTGCTGCTGATCCAGTACCCGTTGCAGATTCAAGCTGCCGATCAACGCCTCTTCGCTGCACCCCAGAGGCAGATTGATAAACGCACCCTCGGGCAACAGCTCCGCCAAACTGCGCGCCAAGGTGGATTTAGCCGAACCCCGCGGACCGCTGATGCAAAGCCCGCCCAGACGCGGGTCGATGGCCAGCAGCAGCAAGGCGGTTTTCACCGTCTGCTGCCCCACCACCGCTGAAAAAGGAAAGTAACTCACAAAACAAACCGCCGACCACGTTTGCTCGTCATTCCCGTGAATACGGGAATCCATTGCTTACACGACAACAAGCTAAAACTCACTGCGAAGCTTCAGTAGAAAACATTAAACCACGGCGCAAGCCCCACGCAGCGAGCAACCCCATCGCCAACCAGAAGAGCAGATTGGCCACGCCCGCCGAAAGCACAAACTGATGATGCAGCTCAACCAAGGAAGCCACGGCGGCGGGATCGGGGTGAATAAATTCGGGGCCGTTAAGCTGCGGCGCACCAATCAAATGCGGCAACAGCAGCAGCAAAACACCCAAGACTTTAAAAGGCAGCTGAGCAAAAAAGAGCAGATAAAAACCCGCTCCACTGACCAGCACCGTCAGCAACCACCACGTTTGACGCGATTCCAAGGCCGCCGCTTGGGTACCTGGAATCTCCGGCAACAGCCCCAGACTGGGCGCAACGAAGAAGGTCAAAAAACCCACCAAACCCCAGAGCAGACCGGTGCCCAAACTGAACGGCGCACTGTTTTTAAGCTGCATGTAGGCCATCAGAGCCAGCAACATGGCAGCAAAACCAATCGCCGCCAATACATTGGAGAGCAGACTGTACAGCGTCCGCTCCACACCTTCTGCCGGTGCCCACGCTTCATCGCCATGAGAATGCGCACCGTGGTTATGGCCATGACCGGCCTCGGCCTGTTCAAATTGCTCAGCAGCAATGATAATCGGGGTCACTTGCCACTGCTGCACAGCGGTTAAAAAGGAACCGCTCAACAGACCCACAAACAGCGATAACAGAATCAATCGACGAAACAGCATCGTCCTCTCCTCACATTAGAAAGACGTTTTAAGAGCAAATCTCCAAGACCCAAGCCAAACGTTGCCCTAAAACAACCAACGCTTTTCTCCCCTCTTTAATCAAAGAGGGGTTGGGGAAGATTTATCTTTTAATCAGTGACAGGGAAAGGTAACGCTGTGACGGGTGTCATGAGCGGCGTTATGCACCGCTTCGGTGGGTAAAAACCCCACCAGCAGCATCATAACAGCGCCAAACAGAAAGCTGCCCAACAGGGCGACTTTGGCTTGATCCAGCTCAAGAGGAGCAGCATTAGAGAGAGTGTTGTTTGACATAATAACCTCGGGACACCAGCCGTGCCGTAAATGAATGAAGTCTGAGCAGAGGCCGGTCTCCGGACTTGGGTGAAGACCCTTTACCGTTGCGGTGGCAGTGTTAGAGTCGCACTAAGCTTCCCGATTATCCCAACGCCACTGCGTCAGGCACCTCTTACCAGCAGAGTATGATACCGAAATTTGCTTGAGGTGGCATAATAAATGTGGAGCAGGTTAGGAGAGGCATCATTTTACCTCTTATTTGCTGGAGAGATTCACTCTGCCTCTATAAACACCCCGAATCGCCACCGCCTGCAAAGGGTCATCAGGCCAATAATGTTTCGGGTAACGTCCCTTCAACTCTTTTTTCACCTCATGATAGGTCGTCGCCCAAAATCCCGCCAGATCTTGGGTCAACTGCACCGCTCTGGATGCCGGTGACAGTAACTCAATTTTTAATGCAACTTGGCCATTGGCAATTGTTGGTGTCTCCAACAGACCAAACAGCTCCTGAATCCGCGCCGATAACATGGGCGGTTGCTGGCGGTAATCAATTTTAATCTGTGAGCCGCTCGGCACTTGAAAGGTCGCTGGAGCCATTTTTTGCACTGCGTGCTGTTGCGGCCAATCCAGTTGTGCTAACAAAATCTCCTCCAGATTCAAACTCTTCAACTGCTCCAAACGGCTCATGCCTGCTAAATAAGGAGCCAACCAGCGTTCCAGCGTTTCCAACAAAGCCACATCCGAACAATCTAACCACTTTTTTTGATCCAACTGAAACAGAAAGTTCAGCCGCCCTTGCAGCAACCTCGCCCCCTTTTGCCACGGCAGACACGCCAGCCCCAAGGAGCGAATGCCCGCCAACAACCCCTGAAGCAGCAACGCCTCTGGCACCGGCTGCAACGGCTTTTGCGCCAATACCAGCGCCCCCAAACGGCGCACCGTCATCGCCTCCACCCGCCGTTGCGTGGCCGACCAACGCACCGACGGCTCCGTGACGATCTGCTCAGAAAAATGCGTTTCCAATTCCAGCAAAACCAAAGGCGCGGCAATCTGAACGTACGGCTCTTTGGCCGCCGCCGAAAGCTGGGCTACGGCCAAATAAGGCTGAGCCAACAAGCTCGCGCTGGGGTGCAGCACCGCCCCACCGCCGCCTCGCAAGCGATACGAACCGTCACGCTGACCGCGCAATTGAGCAATGCGATCGGGATAGGCCACAGCCAATAAAAGCCCCAATTGATCCACGGGCTGGAATTGCAGCTCAACCCGCAACGCCATTGTCCAACGACGCGCTGCCTCCAACACCGCTTTCAACGCCACTCGATTCGCCCCCGATTTCAGGGGGCGACGCTGCGAATAAGCCTGCAACAGCGCCAAACGCGGCGCTAATTCCACCTCGCCCCGCTGAGTAAACACATCCCGCTCCGACAACAACGCCGCCACCGCACAGGCCAGCCCCGCCAACCCCAGCGGCTGCGCGACGATCATCATTTGCGCCAAACGCGGGTGTGCGGCCATGCGCATCATTTCACGGCCATGATCCGTTATTCTTCCCTTTTGCAACGCGCCCAACTCCGCCAACAACTGCTCTGCTTGCGCCAAAGCACCGTTGGGCGGGGCATCCAACCAACTCAACTCATCGGCAGAGCTGCCCCACTGCGCCAACTCCAAAGCCAAGGGAGCCAAATCCGCCTGCAACATCTCGGCGCTCTCCTGCTGCGGCAAGCGGCCTTGCAACTCCTGCGGCCAAAGGCGATAACAACAGCCCGCTTCCAACCGCCCCGCTCGACCACGGCGCTGCTCTGCTGCTGCTTGTGACACCCGCACGGTCTGCAAACGGCTCATGCCACTGCGCGGCTCAAAGGCAGGCACCCGTTTGTAACCGCAATCCAGCACCACCCGCACCCCTTCGATGGTCAAACTGGTCTCCGCCAAGGTGGTGGCCAAGACGATTTTGCGCTCGCCCTCCGTTGCGACCTGAATGGCACGATCCTGCTCCGCTGTGCTCAGGTTGGAATAAAGCGGCAACACCACCACACTGGCATCCTCAATCTGCGCCAGCAACCGCAGTTGCAGGGTGCGAATCTCTGCCACTCCCGGCAGAAACACCAGCAGACTGCCCGTCTCCGTAGCCAAAATCTGCATCACCACGTTGGCCACAAAGCTCGCTTCATAAGCCAGTACTTTGGCAGGCGGTGGCATATAATGCAGCTCGACGGGATAACAGCGCCCTTCGGAGGCGAGCGCCACACAATCGGGCAGCAGATTGGCCAAGGCCATGCCTTGCAAAGTAGCGGACATCACCAACAGACGCAGATCCTCCCGCAACACCCCTTGCGACTCCAAGCAGAGCGCCAACCCCAAATCGGCGTGCAGACTGCGTTCGTGAAACTCATCGAAGATCACCAGACCCACCCCTTGCAGCTCAGGGTCGTTCTGTAACATGCGGGTCAAAATGCCCTCGGTGATCACCTCGATGCGCGTTTTCGAGCCAATGCGACGCTCACCACGCATTCGATACCCGACCCGCTCACCGAGCGACTCACCCAGCAACATCGCCATCCGCCGTGCCGCAGCGCGCGCAGCCAAGCGACGCGGCTCCAGCAGCAGAATTGTCTGCCCCGCCAACCACGGCGCATCCAGCAGCGCCAACGGTACCAAGGTGGTTTTGCCTGCTCCCGGCGGCGCTTGTAAAATGGCGTTGCTGTGCTCTGCCAAAGCGCGTCGCAGTTGCGGTAGAATGGCTTCGACTGGCAAATGGCTTGATGTTTTGATCTTCAATCCCCTTATTAAATCCAAACCCATTTTTTACTCAAGAGTCCTTAATGTCCAATAACAACAGCATGGTCCAAATCGGCTTGATCTTTTTCGTCATGGTGGTGATCTCCATGGGAATAAAAACCTTTCAAGACCCCCCCCCCTTAAGCCATGCACTCGACAGCCTCAACGACATGCCCACCCCAGAACTAAAACTGGAACACAGCAACGGTGAATTACTCGATCTCAACAAGCTGAAAGGCAAAGTGGTGATGGTTAATTTTTGGGCCAGTTGGTGCCCGCCCTGCAAACGTGAAATGGCTTCATTAGAGCGACTCTACCAAAACAGTGGCCAAGCGTTTGAATTGCTGGCGGTGAACGTCGGTGAAGATCGCGCCACCGTGCTGCCTTTTTTTACAAGGTTTAAACCCCTCACCCCATTTTTCCATTCTGTTTGATTATCAAAAAGAAGCCTCCAACGCTTGGCAGATCCGTAACCTGCCCACCACCTTTATTCTCGATGCAAACGGCAAGATACGTTACAAAGCGGTGGGCGAACGTCAATTTGATCACCCTTATATTCAAGACATCATTACTGAATTAAGTGATCCTGACTGCTGTAACACCCTGACCGAAAAAAACTATTCTGATCTGCCTCGATGATGGGGAAAACCTCCACTAAGAAAAATAAGATTGACACAATAGAACACCATCACTTATATTTTATTCGGCTAGTTGAAACTTTTTAGAAAAAAAGTAGACCAATACAAACACATACGAATTAATAACGTATTTTTAATCCGTGTTAAAAATAACAGAGAGTAAGATTTAATATGAATAAATACCTTATTGGTCGCAGTATGCAGATTTTTTTCTTGCTGATGTCAGTGATCATCTGGCTGGGAATTTGGTTAACAGGCTTTGATGTGGTTCACTGGGTACTCTATCTACCAGCGGTCTTTTTTGTCTTTGCTGGTGTCACCCGTATTTGCCCTGGCATGATCATTCTTAATAAGCTAACAGGCAACAACTAAAATCATCGCTCGCCCATCCAACGGGTGTGCGAGCAAACATAAGTACGATAAAGACTACATTTATATCTTTGCTGTTGGCGGACATTATGATCAGTTGTAATCTGCAACGGTGTGCAATTATGAGCGCAGCGAAACACAAAAATGCGCGCTGAAACAAATGTCCGTGTTTAACTTTTTGTTAGCTGCTTTTTCAACACTAATCCCACTTAGTTTGCAGCTCTCTATGCTCACTCGCACAATCTCTAAGGTACAGATTAATAAGGCTTTGATATGGAATCCCTTTATCTTTCGCCATTTCCTTAAAGTATGAAATTGTTCCTTCATCCAAACGAATTGTGATTTGTTTTTTTATGCGCTTGGCATAGGGGTTTGGAGCAGAATTTGAAAAATCGTATGATTCGCGCATAACCTTAGCCCTCGTAGTATTTAAGTTCACATTTATCTGCTTTACGAGCAGAAATGATACGAATAGTGTTTAATTTTCTTTCGCAATGACAAACAGTTAAGAGCTTGTTTTTATTACTTATTCCCATAAGAATAAAGCGCTCTTCATTTTCCGAATGATCGGGGTCTGGGATTAATCGACCTAATTCATCACTAAATACAGATTGAGCCTCTTCAAAGCTCACACCATGCTTATTTTGATTGGATGCATTTTTCACCTCATCCCATTCGAAATTTATACTATCCATAGCTAGATTATAACTACAATGTAATTATAATCAAGGTAGGTCTGTTTTTGTAGCTAACGCTTTGCTCAGCGGCAGTTTAAAGTGGCACGTTTTTGCGTATGCAAAAAAAAGTGACGCTTTAAATTGTCCGCTGGAGCTATTTGTTAGCACTTATGTACGATTAACTAAATAGCTATTTTCTGCGCTCGATATTTCTATAGCTTCTTCTGACCAGCTTAGATTAATAGATTGCAGCACTGGCATTTCAACTTCTTCTATATCTTGTATTGCAGGCTTAATATAATTTTCTATGAAAACTGATACGACCGCACCAGCTTCTTGCTCCATATGTTCCCAAGCGTCTTCACCTTGATAGAATTCACCTCCGCTTTCCAAATATTTATTTGATAATTCAGTTAATCTAGACGATGGAGTCGGATCTAAAACCAGTAGCACGGGTATAAATCCTGCGGCTTGGCTCTCTACAGGAAAAGAAAGTTCTTCGCCAAACCTACCTTGACCACTAGCAGCAATTGTAACTCGTAATTTAAGTTCATAGGTGCGGTTATTTGTTGGTACCAAGCAATCAATCTGCCGCCCTTTATTTGTAGGCTGCCCATTAGAATCAAGTCTTTTAACTGGGGAGTTTCTTGAGCCTACAGGCTCACCACCCAAACAACTCGCTAAAAGAGGCTCAAATAGATAACCTGTTTCTTGTGCTGAACGATTATCAATATCGTAAATCCACTTACGCCACACCATCCAGTTAGCTAAGAGAGTTGTATCACACCCTCCATACTCTAATAGAACTCTAGGGCCAATCTGATCCATATTTGGCATAGGTTGAGTGGACAAGATTCTTTTGTACTTAACTCTACGACGATGCAATGCTGATAAGTTTTCTATAAATAACCCAAAATCATTATCTTTGCCAAAACACGTTGATAAAGCATTAACAATAACGTCAGATGATATATCTAAATTTTCTTGGTTATCAAACCAACTTAATGGGATTTGATAATATGAGTTATTAGGAAGATCGGAGGCGACAATACCAAGCTCATCAAATGACCATCCCAAATCATTTATTGTTATGGAAATTAAAGATAAAAACTCACCATTAGAAATAACCACCTGAGCATCACCAGATCCGTGCATTTTACATTTTGAGTATAAATTTCTAATAAAAGCTGTATTTGTCATATTCTTATTAAAACAGGTTGCCCTGTTGCTCCTTATTTTTATTTAAAATCCCACTGAGCATCATATCTGTTCGTTTAAGCGCAGGACTCATAGCTCCTGCTTTTGTGAGTAGAAAGCCAAGCATTTTACCTGAACTTACAGCACCACCATTAAAACCATAATCACCTTTAATATGCTCGGCAAAAATACGCGCTAAGAGAGGTGGGATGGCATTCCCCACCTGCTGAATTTTTTGGGACGCATTACCACAAAAACTAAAGCTGTCAGGAAATGTTTGTATCCGAGCCGATTCACGGATAGTTAAAGGACGGTTTTCAAGGGGATGTATAAGTTCTCTTGTTGCTGCACCAGTTATTGTCAGGCAGGGTTCGTTTAAATGCAGTTTTTTTAGCCCTGAAGGTGCGCCACCACGCTTTTCTGTTGGCGTTCCATCAGCAACTCGTCTATTGGCTCTTTTTTTGAATGACTCATGCTGAAGCTCAACTGGTAAGTCTTTCATTGTTTGCCCTGGCTTTAAGGCGGAAATTCTTTTTAGTTGGATTCCTTCTATTTTCGGAGAGTAATGATCGGTTATTTCATTAGAATTCTCTCGAAGAAAAAAATCAAAGTTGTCAACTGGTGAGTCTTCTACTGGCTTCAATACTTTGGTTTTATCGTTTGTCGCAGGAGGTAAGCTACTAATCGCGTGATTAATGGTAACATCAGAATTTCTAAATATCTGACCGGACACTTTCAAGGTTGGTTCTGGCATTTTGAATTTATGCCCAATGCGATTACCAACAATCAATACACGCTTTCTTCTTTGAGGCACACCATATTCTTGAGAATATATTTTTTCAATTCTAATGTCGTACCCAAGGCTAATAAAGGCATTGGCAGCTTCAAAAATATATTTTCCTTTATTTGAAGTAAGTAAACCCTCAACATTCTCCATTATGAACCATTTAGGATTTAATGTTTTTAGTGCTTTGACATAACTTTTTAGAAGGTGATTTCTAGGATCATCCCAAAAACGTGTTCCAGCAGTTGAAAATCCTTGGCATGGTGGGCCACCAATTAATATGTCAAGTTCTCCAGACTGCAACCCAACATTGTCCATAATTTCATAGAAATTTAGGTTGTCTATATCTTCGTGGCTACATATGGCTTCTGGGAAGTTTTTCTTATACGTTTCAACTGCGGCTACATCTTTGTCATTTGCATACAAAATGGCATAGCCCGCTTGTTTAAATCCAAGAGAGCAACCACCCGCACCACAAAACAAACTAATTGCTGTTGGTTTCATTTACGGCTATTACATCCTAAAAATATCATTGATCCATTTTACCTTGAGTTAATGCAATATGCTGATATGTTTTGAGTGCTAACGGTTCTGCGGATAACCGGCACTCCGTTGAAAATTTATTTTCATAAGGTTCGTCCGGTTCAGGCGCTTGATGGACTGCGCGCAGCGACGGCCAGCAAGGGGATGGACATCCGCAGAAGCGATGCAGCAGGCGCGGAGCGCCTGCTGCATCGCCCGCATCACTTGACCGTAAAAAGGGGCGTTTTTTTTGCATCGCAAAAAAATGACGCTTTTTACGGTCAAGTGATGCGTTTGTTAGGGCTGAACTAAGTTATAAAGAATGCCTTCGATTTCAGCACGAATCTTTTTTTGATTTTTCTTGAAAAATTCTTCTAAATCAAAACCCACAATATCTTTAAAAAATGAATACGTGCATTCCTTATTGTTTCCATTCATTATCCCAGAAAGAATTAGTATTTGTGAGCCTGCATAACGACTTCTAATTGTTTCATTAAGTTGATTGCTCATCACCATAACTACGGGGAGATAATCTTCGTTATAAGCTCTTACGGCATTTCGCAAATCAGCATTTTGCCTTTTTGAATCTGCACTTTTATAACCTTGACGCACCTCGAAAACAGCCCCCTTTATTCCAGCTCGGTTGTTGTTCAAGGTGGACAAGCTTTCTTTGCACCAATTATTAATTATAGAAATTCGTGCCTTGTCTTTTAAATGGTTAGTATCAATCCTAGCATCTAAAGAAAGCTTTGCTTTTTTCTCCTGAGGATTCGTATATTCATAAGACCAGTTAGCCTGATCTTCATTAATATTTAATGAGCTTTTTATTATTTCTCGAACCAGTCTTTCACATCCAATACCTAGCTGGCGGTAAAAACTAGTCATACCACCTGCGGCTTTATGTGCAGAATACATATAGTCAGAATCTAGTCCTACCCATGAATAAAGTGGGTCACTACCATACAATGCTCTAAACTCAGAAAGTGAGACCCCATTTTTTTTCTTAGTCCCAAATACTGGTTTGTAGTCCGCGCACTTTTTTATTGGGTCTGTAAATATTTTTATTAAATCAGCATCTGTCATTTTATTCTTTTCCTGGACGAATTTTATTGGTGCGTAAAAAACCTTCAATTTGTGTCATTATATGGTGACCTACAATAGGTGGTACTGCATTACCAATTTCCATGAAATTTTTCCCTGCGGCATGTGGGAACACAAATTCATCGGGAAACGATTGAAGTCTTGCAGTTTCTCTTACGGTAAGTCTTCTATCTAATTCATAATGGAAGTGAACACGCCCTTTGGGGTTTGCCCTAACAGTATAACCCAGCTCACCACGCTTAGATGTTTGATCTCCTTGCCCAGCACCTGCGGTTGCCTTAGTTGAAACAAAGTATTGGCTTTGATTTGATACTGTTTCATCTGTGATTTTTTCTAAACTTTGAAGTGCTTCATCAATAGGTACAATTTTAAAAACATGAGTTGGTGTTGGCTGTATAGGAGGAGTCTTTATAGTTAGATCATTCCTAAATCCAACAAGAAAGATTCGGGTTCTGCTTTGAGGAAGGCCGAAATCAGGGCAATATACTTGCCACACTGAAAAATCATAACCACACTCCCTAAAATCTTTTAGAATTTTTTCAACAATTTCGCCATTATGTAGAGATAAAAGGAATGGCACATTTTCACCAATAACCACTTTTGGCTGATGATGCTTCATATACCCAACCATTACTTTGTATAGCTTTCCTCTTTTGCCTTCAAGACCTTTTTTTGGTCCACATGAGGAAAAATCTTGGCACGGAAACCCTCCTGTAAGAATATCAACATAAGGCATCAAAGATGGATCCATTTCTACTAAGTCACAACAAGATATATTTTCCGAAATGTTTAGTTTATATGTTTCACATGCTCGCTCATCAATTTCATAGGCTTGCTTTAATTCAAATGGTAATTTTGGATAGTAATTATCCAGAAAGGTAAACCCTCCTTCTGCTCCTAGATCAAAGCCGCCACACCCTGTAAACATACTAGCAACTGACCATTTTATTCTATAGTTTTTATCATCTTTTCTTCTAGCTAAAACATTAGGGTTTTTTTTAAAGCCGAATTCATATTCAGGCATTCTTCTAAGTGCTTTTCTTTTGGGAAGCCCGCTTTTTGGTCTCAATTTCTATTCTCTTAATTCTATTGAATGATAAGTTATATTTTACTACAGGATGTGGATTTTTACTGAGCTCTAACGGTTCTGCGGATAACCGGCGCTCCGTTGAAAATTTATTTTCATAAGGTTCGTCCGGTTCAGGCGCTTGATGGACTGCGCGCAGCGACGGCCAGCAAGAGGATGGACATCCGCAGAACCGATGCAGTAGGCGCGGAGCGCCTGCTGCATCGTTTGAGACAACCTGCCCGCCGTGCAGCTACCGATAAACTTTATAAACGGCTATTCTCTTGAATCTACAAGAAAAAACGCCGACGAGTTGCGGGTCAGGTTAATTGACTTGTTATCCTTTTTCTTCATAATTTTCTGACGTTTTTTTCTTAGGGCTTCTTCTGCTCAGATAAATTCCTCCACCAATTGCTAACCCAGCAAGAACTATACTTACTCCATAAATCGTGGCGATTTTCTCCTCGGATTCACGGTCTCGGAAACTTTTTTCTGACGCTAAATTTACAGATAGAATAACAAGGAATAACAAGGAATAACAAGGAATAACAAGGCCAGTATAATCGATTTTATTTTCATAAATTTTCCTCCGAAAGTAATGTTATTTAGTTTCAAAAGACCTGCCATACTTCACAGCAGATTTTCTTACTTTTTCCAGATCAAGAAGAAGATCTTCGAAAAATTTTATTCCATCTTCTCCTTTGTATTTTAATGCAAGATATGATCTGTTTTCTGTGAATGATGGATCTGTAGGGTATCGTAACGCCTCGTATAATTTGTTTACTGTGAGGTTATTCATTTTGAGAAAGTCACTTAGTAAAGAAGGAAGTTGTCCAAGATGCGTATATTTTTTCAGAAAATTACAAATATCTTCTTCTTTTTGGTTGTCTTTAATAAACTCAGCACTAAGTCCTTCTATTGAGTGTTTTGCCTTTAATTAAAAACTATTGTCAAATTGCATCAAACCCTTTAGGAATAGCTCCAGTCCATGATAGAAATTAAATAAAACAGGGATGATTACTTGGTGGTCACTCCATGCTGTTTTTTTCTCATATTCTTCAATGGTTGCTTCATCATCTGATACAACTATCCATTCATTTTTTGACAAAATTATCTCTTGCAATGAATTTTGGACAAGTGAAAAGAATTGTAGAGATATTGTTAAAAATGATATTGCTGTGACGTATTCTTCTTTTTTCATATTTTCTCGACCTCTTTGCAGAGGATAACGGTTCTGCGGATAACCGGCGCGCCGTTGAAAATTTATTTTCATAAGGCTCGTCCGGTTCAGGCGCTTGATGGACTGCGCGCAGCGTCGGCCAGCAAGGGGATGGACATCCGCAGAACCGATGCAGTAGGCGCGGAGCGCCTGCTGCATCGCCTTGCTAACTTGCAGCTAACTCAGCCCAGTTTTTGTGTAATAATGAGCGATAGCGAATACACAAAAGCTGGGCTGAGTTAGCTGTCAATGTTGAGCAATTTGTTATGTTTTTTTAATTCATCATTAAATTTCTTTTTTTACTTGGCATATTATCAATTAATAAATCAAGTAAAAGATCAATATTATAGCCATGCTCAGCTGAATAATAGATTGGTTTTATAATATTAACTCCTGTTGCTTCTTTCACTCTATTTTGAATAGAATCTACTTGAGCCTCTAAAAAATCTTTCAATTTTTTCATGGGTTTATTATTATCATAATCCCAATGCCTACCTTTCATTGCCATATCAGCTTGATTTACAGCAACAAGTACTCTTTTTTTCTGAAAATTAGGAATAATTACTTCATTCAATAATTTATAGCTTGTTCCCATATCCCGATTAGAGCCTTCAATTATAATTAATACCATATCTATAAAGCCATGTTGCTTATCATCTACGGAGTAATCTTTATAAAGTAATTTAATTATATTTTTAGAGTGTTCACGGTCTTTTTCTATGCCATCCCCCAATCCTGGAGTATCCCATAAGCGGAAAGAACCATTTAAACAATAACTTGTTAAAGCCATCGTTTCAGGCTCAACACCTTTGCCAACTTTTGCAACTTCTTTTTGAAAAATACTATTTAAAGTTGTGGATTTTCCAGCCCCTGTAACACCAGTAACCATTACATCTAATGGATTAATCCCTATAATATTTAATTTAGTATCTAAATCAGATTTTCTGTAATTTCTAAACATCCTACCACCCAAATAAACTTTTCATACCACCCCATACTGCACCAGCTACAGACCCGACTGCTCGACCAATTGTTTCTCCAGCACTACCAAAAACACTACCAATTGTTCCACCTATATCAGCACCTTTAGTTGCATTTTCTTTGATACTCTCTAGAAAACTTTGTTTAATTTCTTTATTATAATCCTTAATTTCATCGCTATCTTCCCACATCTCTTTATCATCTGAAGTTGTATTCACATAAGCTAGCCGTTTTTCTGATGGCGTGTTTTTTACGATAAAATAGAGTAATTTAGATAAATTATAAGGTCGTTGAGCTTCTCCTTCCTCTTTAAATCCTGCTGAATAATAAATAGGCTCTATATTTACATCTGTTGCTTCTTGCACTCTATTTTTTACAGATTTAACTTTTTCTTCTAAAAATTCGACTAATTTAGGCTCTGGTTTATTTTTTTCAAAATCCCAGTACCTACCTTTCATCGCTACATCAGCTTGGTTAATAGCAATTAAAACCCTGTCTTTCGCATTTTTACCAAGGTTAGGAATAATTACAGAATTAATTAACTCGTAAGATGTACCTAAATCTCGACTCCCCCCATCAAGAATAATTAACACCAAATCAATTAATGGATCATTATTTTCATCCAGCTCATTAAGTTTTGAAATAATCCCCTTTGAATGTTTTATATCTTTTTCTTTACCATCACCTAAACCAGGACTATCCCATAAAATTAAATTATCTAGCTCATGTTTTTTAATTTCCATTGTTTCTGGGTCTACACCAATTCCAACTTTAGCAACATTCATATTAAACATTGCATTTATTGTTGAACTTTTACCACAGCCAGTAGCCCCAGTTATCATGAGGTTCACTTTTTTATTCTTTAAATTTAAGATGTTTTCAAAAAGTTTTTTCTTTGTGGCTTCATCTAAATTTGATGAATTGACATCATTTTCCATGTCTTTAAAAATATTGCTTTCTTTCAATTTAGTCTCCTTAACCTTTTATTAATCTACGAAACATAACGGTTCTGCGGATAACCGGCGCTCCGTTGAAAATTTATTTTCATAAGGCTCGTCCGGTTCAGGCGCTTGATGGACTGCGCGCAGCGTCGGCCAGCAAGGGGATGGACATCCGCAGAACCGATGCAGTAGGCGCGGAGCGCCTGCTGCATCTCTGTAATAAACGGCCACTGGCCGTTTATTTAGTTAACACGGCCAATTCTTAAAAACTGACTATCGCGTTAAAAACCAAATACTTACACGCCAACCCGAACAATATTGGCAAAAAAAAGTACGGCCATTGACGCTGTTATCAATCAAGCCTCAGAATAACAGAAAATAAATCTCTAAACAACTCTACTCAAACGCCGCCTGCTCATACTCCAAAGCCGCCAAAGAGATCTGTTTACCGAACTCCTCCTCAAACCCAGGCCAGTTGGCAAACGCTTGAAATTGAGGCAGTAACAAGGGTTTAATCTCAAAAGCACTCAAGCCCTCCTCCACCTGCTCGCCCACTTGCGTGTAAAGGTTGCTCAAATAATCACAAAAGGTCAGGGTCGAAGCCGCATCACCGCTGGGGCCATGCCCGGGCACAAACAGAGTTGCACCGCTGTTTTTGGCCGTTTCACACGCCGCAATGTTGCCCCTAAAACTGGCATCGTCCATCCGACCAATGCGCTGGTTTAAAATATTATCCCCCGTCACCAACAAACCGTCTTGCACCACCTTAATCATCGCATCGGTCTTGGTGTGCGCGTGCTCACTCAAGTAAACCTCAAAAGTCAGATTATCTACTTCAATTTTTTGAGCGTTTTTCAACACCTGCGTAGGAATCACCGCCTCGGTGCCTTTGGTTGCCCCTTCGGTCATGCTCAGCATCGCCTTCAACCACGACTCCGCCTCACCCTCGTGCGCCATTTTGATCATCTCAGGGTGGGCATAAAATTTCGCTTTAGGATAAGCCTGTTTAAACGCCTGATTACCCAACCAGTGATCGCCATGAACGTGACTGTTAAACACATGCGTCACCGGCTTATCGGTCAACTTACGAATCTGACGCAACACCATCTCTCCCGCTTGGCGACTCGAACCCGGATCCATCACCACCACACTCTTATCCGTCACCGTAAATGAGGGGTTGTTCATAAAACCTTGATTCTCTACCGAGGGCAAGCCAATGGGGCCATGAATCACCCACGTGTGCGCGCCTACTTTATCCGCTGGATAATTCCGCACCTCTGCCGCCATCACTTGACCGGCCAGCAACACCCCCAAACCCACACTCAACATCGTCTTCATAACACCCCCATTTGACAACGAAAAAACGAGCCATTATGGCCCGTTTTTCAATCCTGTGCTATTGGCACAAACACCTATAAAAAACCCTATTCGGCGTTCCAATCCGAGGGCGAAGCCCGATTAAAACGAGAGATCACCTTGCTCTCCCCTTTGAGCTGATAATAGGTATCTTGATAAATATTCCAGCGACAAAGATCAATCGGTGTCACCTCAGAGGCGTTAATGCTGCCCGTCGCACCCGCCACTTCCAAGCCTGCCGCCACCAGCTCCGAGCAGAAAAATTTGCTGAAATCCTCACGGTTATACCCCGGCCCTTTAATATCAAAGGGCAAATTATCCAAAGCATCAATCGCCGAACCAATCGCTTGCGGCATGTCGTAGGGTTTTTTCTCTTTGGCTTGTTTAAACAAGAAATCAAAAAAAGCCTTCTGCTTAAACCGCTGTTGACGCAGCTCAGCGGAGAGCGGCAACCACCAAATTTCCCCCTCGTACTCATCCAAACGATCACTCAGTCTAGACACACTCACTCCGCTAAACCCTCGAATGGTGGCCGACTCAATGATCTGATTAAAAAACCGACCGCTGTCGTCTTCTGGAATTTTTGTTTGCAGAATCGTCCCCACATGGGAGACGCTGGAAAACGTCGCCATTTTAATAATTTCAGAAAAATGACCTTTACCACCAAAGGCAATCACATCACCCGGTTGCATTAATTTTCTGGCATCCGTATACAACATCTGTTCTACAGGCATCGTCTTCTGTCCTTTTATAGTTTAATCCAACATCACTTACGATCTCATTATAGCTCACTCAAACAACAAATCACGTAAACTCAGCGACAGCAAAAATTGGCTGAAAAACCCTCTCCGCCAAGCCTTGAAACTCGGTATTGATCGGGTTGAATTTTTTAAACACCAACAGATGATACACATCGCTGGCCTCCGAAGGCGCTTGCCACTCATCAACCCACTTATTCCGACTCACCTGCAAAACCTCATCAGCAGACTTTGACTTTTTGCCATTTTTCTCTTTCTCCTGCTCTGCCAACATCGTCTCCATATAATGAAAGGCAAGATTTGGAAACAGGTTTAAAGGCATCCTTAAACCACCGGCAAACAGCTCCAACAAAGTCTCCAGCTGCACCTTCGCATCGGACAAAGCAGGAAAGATCACCTCACGATCCTCACACACAATATGCGAGACACGACACTGACCTGACCCCGCCACCAAATTCAAAATCAAATGTTGAATCCAACTCTCCAGCAACCGCTTGCCACTGAGCTTGCCAACAAAATAACGCTGCAACCCCCCTTCGGTTACACCCGACAACCACCCCGTTAAACCCACGCCGTTAACCTCTAAATTGACCTCCAGAGGCTCCAGTTCTGCTAACCGCCACTCTTTAAGATTCTGATAAAAAGACTCGACGCGCTCAAAACTGTGCTCAAAGGCCAGCTCACCGCTCAAACCGTGAGGCAAATTGCTGGCCGCCATTTGCAATGCCTGCACCTGCGCCTCATCTGCACCCGCTTGCCGTTGGCTCAACATCCGCTCACGCAGTTGGTATTGCTGCAAAGGATCAAGGTCAAACGGTTCTCGATCATCCCCTTCAGCCAGTGACAGCTCCAACTGAATGCCCAGACGATGCCGACAGAGAAAACGCACCGGATGACGGAAAAAACTCACCAACTGCGGCCAAGCCAACTGCGACCACTCATCGCCCAACTCCGCCAACGGCGCAGCAAAAAAGGCCATTTCTGACTCTGCTGCCTGTTGCAGATCCAGCAGCATCTCAGCGGCGTAGCTGAAAAGTTTTTCTTGCTGAGAAAAATAACGCGGGCTAAAAGGTTGCAGCGGGTGTTTTGTCACCAAATGCGACACCACATTAATCCCCTCTCCAACAACAAAACCGTGCTGCACATAATCCAGCAACTCATTGATCAGCACCGACGGCGGACGCGGTGTGTTTTGCCGAATGTCTTGGCCAACGTAACTGAGGTAAAACACATCCCGCGCCGAGATCAAGCTCTCTAAAAAAAGATAACGGTCATCGTCACGCCGTGAACGATCCCCACGGCGAAACTCTTTACTCATCAAGTCAAAACTGAGCGGCGTATTTCGACGTGGGTAATCGTCGTCGTTCATCCCCAGTAGGCAGATCACCCGCGCCGGAATGCTGCGCATCGGCACCATTGAACAAAACGTCACCTGACCACTGATAAAGCCCGCCGCACGCTGATTGCGCTCCAGCTCCGACAGCAAAAAGCGCCGCACCACCGCCAAGGATACCGCCTGTTCAAACTGCACATCAGCGGCGCTGCTCGACAGCTGCGCCAAGGCCTCCGAAAGCGCGTGGGCGTTCTGCTCGTTGTCGTCATCAATCACAAAAAAGTCTTCCAGCAACTGACGCAGACGCAGCTGCCACTCATCCACCACCAACACCTCAGCCAACTCGCTCTTCAACGCCACCAGTTGACGCATCAGTTTGGCCAGCGACCCCAACAGTTGCGCCGCTTCACCCTCAATTTCATCGTAAGGCAACAGACCGGCAAACAGATGCTGCTCACCGCCAGGCAGAGCGTAACCCAACACCATCCGCTCCAGCCCCGCCAACCAACTGTGCTGCTCCACCTCTGGCAGACCCCATCGCTCCTCGATCTGCACCATCAATGCCCCAACGCACCTGCGTCTCTTCCAGCCACTGCTGAATCTGCGGCAACTGATCGACACTGAAGCCAAAACGTTTTTGCAGCGCCTCGCTCTCCAACAGACTCAATAACAAACTCACCTCATAACGGGAGTTAACCAGATCCAACAGCAAGAAAAAATCATCCAGCAGCCGGTTTTCATCGGCGTAACTGCGATCCGCCAAGCTAAACGGAATGCGACGTTCATAGGGTGCGCTGGCAAATACCGCCTCGATTAAAGGGCCGTACTGCGCCATCAACGGCCCCATCACCATCACATCTCGGGGCTGCAAGGTGGGATCGTGCTCAAACAAGCGCAACAGTTGATCGTGCAGCACCTCCACCTCGCGCAGCGGCGAGTGGCAGCTGTGAATTTGCAGAGACAGATCCTCTTCGTCTATCACCTCTGCACCCTCTTCCAGAGGGCGATCTTGCAGTTCTAATATGTCTTGTTGCAGATGCCGCAGCAGGGTTGCCGGAACATCCTCCTCAAGCGGAGATTGATAACCCTCAAGTTGCATGGGATCAAAAGCCAACAGCTGATCAAAGGTGTCGCGCCCCTGCTTGCCCCACGAGGCCAGCAAGGTATTGCCGCGCTCAAGATAGAGCCGTTCACCGTCGCTGCGATTCAGCAAACGAGTCTCTGTTTTACGGTCGATGATGTCGCCCCAAAACTGCTCACAAGGATCGAGCAAAAACAGATGCACCTCCATCTTTTCGGAAAGCGCCTCAAACACCTGTAGATAAACCGGCGGCACCGCCGAAATGGAGAACAAAAACAATCGTTTGCCCAAACCGGCACGCTGAATCAGCTCTTCATTCAAATGCTCAAAAAAGTGCTGTTGCAGCTGCACCCGATGAGGGTTCTGTTCCAACTCCACCAGCGCGCGCCACAACTCTGCTTGCCAAAAACTCTCTTCACCGGCCTCCCACGCCATAATCCAGTCAGGGCGATAAACCAAATATTGATCGTAAAGATCAGCAATCCGCCAGGCCAATTGATAGAGCAGCAGATCATCGGCGTCCTGCAAATACTCTCGCAACGCCTCAAAACCAGGCTGTTGAATCTTCTCCGGCAGAAGCTGCATCAAACGCCAACTCATGTGCGCCGTATCCCAAGCTCGATTTTCCAATGATGCACTCTGGCTGGCCTGAAACAGTTTCCAAATCAAACTGGCGGGCAGCGGAAACTTGACGTTGGCACTGATCCCCAACCGCTCAGCTATCCACATGGAGAGCCAACGAGACATGCCGTTGCTCTGCACAATCACCGTTTCCGCCTGAAGAGATCTCTCTTTTGACTCACTCAACTGAGCACTTAATAGGTTTGCCAACTGCTCTAAACGATTACTGCGGTAAATTTTGATCATAAAGTAACCACTTTTGCGTGGTGAAAAGAAAAATTTCAGACATTTATCACAAAAACTGACAAAACATAACAACAGGTGCAAAAGTTCACGCTCAAGGAACCGTTATTGCTCAGTGTGTGGAAAGAACGCCAACTAAGAGCCTTAACAACATGAAAAAAAACCGTCGCATTACCCCCCTAACCCTGCTTTTCTGTTTCAGTCTCAGCTTGAGTCTGTTGTTGCTGGGCACAGCTCAAGCGAATAACAACCCATTTCAAAAAGTCATTCTAGATCACGAAGGCAATGCCTATGTGACGGATATTAACCGCTCTCGCATTGTAAAAATAGACGCCATCAACCAAAGTCAGCAGATCATCGCCGGTAACAACGTGGCGGGCTTTGAGGGCGATGGCGGACCGGCCACCGAAGCCAGCCTCTATGTGCCTGCCAGCCTTGTCTTTGATCTCTACGGCAATCTTTACATCGCCGATGCAGGCAACTCACGGATTCGCAAAGTGGATGCCGCCACGGGCATCATCAGCACCGTTGCCGGTAACGGCCAATTTGGTTTCAATGGCGATCATCAATACGCCCTCGATGCCCAGCTCAACATGCCCTACGACCTGCTCATTGACAACCAAAACAACCTCTACATTGCCGACAGCAACAACCACCGCATTCGCAAGTTCAATCTCGATAGCGGTGTCATCACCACCGTGGCAGGCAACGGCAACGCCGGTTTCAGCGGTGACGGTGGTTTAGCCACAGAAGCCAGCCTCAACTGGCCCGACGGCATTGCACTGGATGGAATGGGCAACCTCTACATCTCCGATGCCCTCAATCATCGGATTCGCAAAGTGGATGCAGCCACCGGCCTGATTCAGAGCCTCGATCAAGATCAAGCAGAACGGGTCAGCACTGAAACAGAAAGCACCTTTCAACTGCATTCAAAACAAAAATCTCCCCCACACACATCATCCTTTAAACACTCAACTGACAATGAAATTCAGCTTGTCCACTCTGCCTACAGTCAAACAACAGAAGCCACACAGACCTTCTACGCCTCTAACAGCCTGAACAGTCGCAGCCGAAAATTGGGGGTCACGGGCGACGATTTACCACCCAGCGGTGAGGTACAGATCAATAACGGCAGTGAAATCACCAACAGCCGTGCGGTGATTTTAAACCTACCTTGCCGTGATGATACCAGTGGTTGTGCCGAGGTACGCTTCAGCCATGACGAGCAACATTGGGGCGATTGGCAAACACACGATGACAATCTACTTTGGCGTTTGGCAGATAAAGAAGGCCAACAGACCCTCTACGCCCAATTTAAAGATCGTGCGGGCAATCTCTCTTCCAGCTCGCAGGCCAGCATCACGCTGGACCGTATGCCACCGCCAAACCCTTTTTTAGTCCAACCGGCCAATGGCTGGCTGAGTGGCAAGGGAAAAACCCGCATCGAGGGCTTTGCTGAACCTCACAGCACCATCGAGGTCTCTCTGGACAACCGCCCTTTGGCGCTGGTGAGCAGCGCCGTGGATGGCCATTGGTCTCTCGATACGGAACTGGATGATGCAGAACAGCACCACGTCACGGTGGTGGTCATTGATGTGGCAGGCAACCTCAACTCCGGCGCACTGCAATTGGCTGCAATGCAACCTTAACCCCCCATACCTTTATCACCTTTTCTGTAGCGAATTTAACAGGACTCTCCAGAACCTCATTTGCTACAGCACACATTGGCACAATAAAGTGTAATCACAACACCGCTAAAATTGTGCAGAAAAAAGATAAATTTCAGACATTTATCACAAAATAAGACAAAACAAATCGACTTAATCTGGGTCAACCTTGAAGATGCGACGTATTCGTTACCGTGCATGGAAGGCACACCAAACAACATCAAAAACACAAAGAATTCAGATCATGCCAAAAATAAATTTCCTAAAAAGTCTTCTCCTGCTTATCGGCCTTAGCCTCACCTTCTCACTGCACGCCGTAGAGTACACCCCCTTTCAAAAAGTGATTCTTGACTATGAAGGCAACGCTTACATCACCGACATCACCCGCTCACAGATTGTAAAAATCAGCGCGCTCGACGGCACCGCCGAAGTGATCGCAGGTAAGGGTCAAGTGGGGTTTTCCGGCGACGGTGGTCTGGCCACTGATGCGTGCCTCTATGTTCCCGCTAGCCTTGCCTTTGATCTCCACGGCAACCTTTACATCGCCGATGCAGGCAACTCGCGGATTCGAAAAGTGGACGCGGCCACGGGCATCATCAGCACCGTCGCCGGTAACGGCCAATTTGGTTTCAATGGCGATCATCAATACGCCCTCGACACTCAACTCAACATGCCCTATGACCTGCTGATCGACGGCCAAAATCTTTACATCGCCGACAGCAACAACCATCGCATTCGCAAATTCAATCTCGACAGCGGCATCATCACCACCGTAGCGGGCAACGGCAACGCCGGTTTCAGCGGTGACGGCGGTCTGGCCACAGAAGCCAGCCTCAACTGGCCCGACGGCATCTCACTGGATGCCATGGGCAATCTCTACATCTCCGATGCCCTCAATCATCGCATTCGTAAAGTCAACGCCGCCACCGGTCTGATCGAGAGCTTGAATGAGGAGCAAAGCGAGCAAGCCCGTCGTGAGAGCCATTCACAAACCCAATCTGCCGAATCAGATACGGCCGACACCTCCACCTCCTCCCTCTCAAAGAATGGAACTTATTCTGCTTATTTGACACTTTCTCCCGACTTCAAAGGCGGTAAACAGACGTTTTACGCCTCAAACAGCCTCAACAGCCGCAGCCTAAAATTAGGTGCAAGCGGAGATCGTGCGCCGCCCTCTGGCACAGTACGCATCAATCACGGCAGCGAGATAACCAATGATCGCTCCGTGCTGTTAACGCTTACGTGCCACGACGACCGCAGCGGCTGCGCCGAAGTACGCATCAGCTCTGACGAGCAACAGTGGAGCGACTGGCTACCCCATCATGGCAGCCTACTGTGGCAGCTGGAAGATCAAGAAGGTGAACAGTCCCTTTATGTGCAGTTTAAAGATCACGCGGGCAAAAGCGGTGCCAGCGCACAGACGCGCATTACGCTGGATCGCATCCCTCCCGCCCCCACTGTGTTGCTTCAGTCCGCAGACAGCGGGTTGATCGGCAAAGGGAAAAGCCGCATCAAAGGCGTTGCCGAGCCACACAGCAGCATCGAAATTTTACTCGACAACCGCCCTCTGGCCTTGATCAGCAGCTCCGCAGACGGTCGCTGGTCTCTCAACACAGAGCTGAGTAATGAACAGTGGCATCAACTTACCGTGGTGGTGATTGATCAAGCAGGCAATCGCAGTACCTCAGAAGGTTGACGCTACCACGTCGATGCGGATACTCTCCACCGTCCCCCTCAAAATATTCTGGTCTTTGGATCCCAATGAAACAACTGTTATTAATCGCCGTTGGCGGCGCTTTAGGCGCTGTTTCACGTTACGGTGTTTCCAACGGAGTCTACCATCTGATGGGGCGCGGCTTTCCTTACGGCACCTTGGTCGTCAACCTAATTGGCTCTTTTTTTATCGGCCTGCTTTCGGTCTGGTTTATCGAACGATTCAGCCTCTCCCCCGAATGGCGCGCCACGGTGATCATCGGCTTTCTCGGTGCCTTCACCACCTTCGCCACCTTCTCTTTTGAAACCCTAAACCTGCTGGAACAGAGCGCCTATCTGAAAGCGGGCTTGAACATGCTGCTCAGTGTCAGCACCTGCTTATTTGCCGTCTGGCTGGGCGTACTCACAGCGCGCCTCTAAGCGCCTGTTGGCAAGCCCCCCTATTCTGTACCATAATCGCCTCTTTCCATATCAGCCAGACGCCCGACTCCTATGCTTGATTCCAAACTGCTGCGCAACGATCTCAACCAGACCGCTCAACATCTGAGCAAAAAAGGCTATCAACTCGACACCGATGCCTTTAATCAACTGGAAACACAACGCAAATCACTGCAAATCCGCACTCAAGAGTTGCAAAGCGAGCGCAACAGCCGCTCAAAATCCATCGGCAAAGCCAAAGCCGCTGGTGAAGACATTAAACCGCTGCTGGCCGCAGTCGCCCAGTTGGGCGATGAGCTAAAAGCGAACGAACAACAACTGGCCGAACTGCAAGGAGAGCTGAACCAACTGTTGATGGGCATCCCCAATCTGCCCCACGAATCGGTACCCGAGGGCAAAGATGAAAGCGACAACCAAGAACTGCGCCTCTGGGGTGAGCCAAAAACCTTCGATTTTGAAGTCAAAGATCATGTTGATCTAGGCTTGCCCAACGGCTGGTTGGATTTTGAAGCGGGGGTGAAAATCGCCGGTTCGCGTTTTGTGGTCATGCGCGGAGCGATGGCACGTCTGCATCGCGCCCTGATCCAGTTTATGCTCGACAACCACGGCGATCACGGCTACGAAGAGGTCTATGTGCCTTATCTGGTCAACGGCGACAGCCTGCGCGGCACCGGTCAACTGCCCAAATTCGCCGAGGATCTCTTTGCCATCGGCGCTGACTCCGACTACTACCTCATCCCCACCGCCGAGGTGCCGGTGACCAACCTCATGCGCGATGAAATCGTAGAGGCCAAAAATCTGCCCATTCGTTACGTCTGTCACAGCCCTTGCTTTCGTTCTGAGGCCGGTTCCTACGGGCGCGATACCCGTGGCCTAATTCGCCAGCACCAGTTTGAAAAAGTGGAGATGGTGCAGTTGGTGCCTGCCAGCGAGTCGTGGCAAGCACTGGAAGAGCTGACCGGCCACGCCGAAGCCATTTTACAAAAATTGGATCTGCCCTATCGAGTGGTTAACCTCTGCGGTGGCGATCTCGGCTTTTCGGCGGCCAAAACCTACGATCTGGAAGTCTGGCTGCCTGGTCAGAACGCCTACCGTGAAATCTCTTCGTGCAGCAATTTCCTCGATTTTCAGACCCGCCGGATGCAGGCGCGCTGGCGCAACCCCAACAGCAAAAAACCCGAACTGTTACACAGCGTCAACGGCTCGGGTTTGGCCGTCGGTCGTACCTTGGTGGCGGTGTTGGAGAATTACCAGCAAGAAGACGGTTCGATTTTGGTACCAGAAGTATTGCAGAGTTACATGGGGGGGCTTGGCTGTTTTAGCGCCTTAAAAACGCAAAACGGCGACCAAGGTCGCCGTTCTATAAACCTAGCGAAACACGCGCTAGAAAATACCCAATATTTTCTGCTTAGAGGCAAACTCCTTCAGCATCTTCACCGTGCGCTTCTCCCCATGTTCTTCAGCCAAATCAACGGGCTTTTTCCGCTGTTTATTGCGCAAAGTGACCTTGGCTCCCGCCTGCAACAACATCCGTACCGAACCAGAGTGACCGCCGATCACAGCCAAATGCAGCGCCGTATTGCCCTCTTGATTGCGCAAATTCAGTTTGGCTTTCTTAGAGACCAAAATGGTCAACACTTTGTTGTAACCCGCACCAGCGGCCAACATCAACGAGGTGCTGCCTTTGGCGCTCTGATAATCCAACGTTGCCCCTGCGTCCAGTAACGCTTTTACCACCGCAGCTTGACCCAAGGCCGATGCCCGAGAAAGTGGCGTATGACCGTCTTTGGCTGCTTTATTGAGGCGAACTTTGTAAGCCAATAACTGCTTGACCGTCTTGGCATGACCCTCTTCAATGGCAAACCGCAACGGGCTACGACCACGACGATCCCGCGCCCGCACTCTGGCACCGGATTTAATCAAAGATTTCACAATGCTGGCATTACCCAAACGTGCCGCCCACATCAGCGCGGTCATGCCGTTCTTTTGGGTTTTATTCGGTGCCGCTTTGGCTTTCAGTAACTGATCAACCACCTTTTTGTGGCTGCCCTTGACCGCCTGAATCAGCGGTGTAGCTCCATCACTCTGCTGGGTATCCACTTTGGCTTTGGCTCTTAACAGCCGTTTCACCACCTTCGTATGCCCATTTTCAGCAGCCAACGCCAAAGGCGTACGCCCCTCTTTGGTGGCACTGTTAACCTGCGCGCCTTTTTTTAGCAGCACTCTGACAACGCTATCTTGCCCTTGCCAAGCGGCTCGACTGAGAGCCGTGTAGCCGTTTTTATCTTTACGATTAATCTTCGAGCCCTGCCGGAGTAAGGAAGCAACCAGTGCCGTCTGGCCACGCCAACTGGCCACCATCAAATTGCTCCAGCCGCTGTGCATGCCTTTTTCACGGCTGACGCCGGGTTTCAAATTCGCCACCCTGATCTTAGGCTTGCTTTTTACTTTTTCCAGCTTGGCACCTTTGGCCAACAATAACTGCAAGATTTTTTTCTTGCCTTTTACCTTAGCCAAATGCGCCGCGCTGCGTCCCTTTTCATCCTTCAGATTGACTTTGGCACGACTGGCCAAAAGGGTACTCACCATGTGGCGATCGCCCTTAACCACCGCCAACATCAACGGCGTGCTGCCGTTGTCATCCGCTTGATTGACTTTGGCACCGCTTTTCAACAAAGCGCTTAAAACCTCTCGATGACCTGCTTTGATGGCCAGATGCACCGACGTATCACCAAATTGATCTTTATGGTTACTGTTAGCACCCTTGCTCAACAACGCATCAACAATGCGTTTACTGCCCACCGCTGCCGCTTCACTCAAAGCAGTGCGACCAAATTTATCGGTTTTATTCGGGTTGGCTCCCTGCGCTAAAAGTTGATTAACACGTCCAGCATCACCAGACGCGGCAGCGGCGCGCAGCGCCACATCACGTTCACTGGAGGCCACTTTGACCCCTTCATCCCCCGCAGCAGCCATTTTCTTAAGCTTGTTTTTGGCCATGCGGTGGCCTTGATCGGCCGCCGCTTGCAACCAGCGCCGTTGCTGTGCTTTATCTTCTTCGGTACCCCAACCGTTGGCGTACATGCTGGCTAAATTGTATTGCGCCTTGACGTGTTTATTCTCTGCGGCTTTTTTCAACCAAAAAAATGATTTTTCGTGGTCCTTAGCAATGCCGCGCCCTGAACGCAGCAAATTGCCCAACTGATATTGCGCTTCGACGTTGCCGCCCCGTGCCAAGGGATAAAGCAATTTAACCGCCTTATCATAATCTCGCAGCCGAACCGCCGCTTTGACCTCATCCAAGGCCTCATCCGCCGCCATGCTCTGGCTAACAAAACCAGAACTCAGCAACAGAATAAAACTCAAAAGTAACGTATTAAGCCGTACCATGTTTGGTCTCCACCGTAATACCAATCTCTTTCAAAAAGGGGGTGGGTAAAATACCACCGGCATTCACAATCACCGCATCATTGGGCAATTTGATCACCTCACCCTGCTGATCAATCTGAATATCTTCTTTACCAATTTGTTTCACTGTTGAGTTCATCAACACCCTCAAACTGCCATTTTCTGCGGCGGCGGCCACCTTAAGACGGTTTTTCTCCTTGGCGCGACTGAAACCGCCACTTCGATAAGAGATCGTCACATCGGTACCCTCTTCCTCAGAGATGCTCACCGCCGCTTCCAGCGCACTGTCACCGCCGCCCACAATCACCACACTTTGACCTTTGTACTGCTCGGGATCCATGAGGCGATAAACCACCTTCGGCTGCTCTTCGCCCTCCACCCCCAGCTTGCGCGGTGTGCCCCTTCGACCGATGGCCAACAGTACGGTTTTGGTTTGATACGTGCCTTTGGAGGTTTTCACCTCATAGCCTTTATCCGTTTTGCTGATGCCATCGACCTTTTCGTGGTAACTGATCTGCATCCCTTGCTCTTTTTCAACCTTCTGCCAGAACGCCAACAGCGCCTCTTTACTGGTTTCGGTAAATTTTACCGACCCCACAATGGGCAACTTCACCGGAGCGGTCATGACCAACTTGCCACGAGGGAATTGAAACACCGTGCCACCCAACGAATCTTGATCGATGGTTTTGTGCCGCAAGCCTTTTTCCATTGCACCCAGAGTGGCAGAAAAACCTGCCGGTCCTGCGCCAACAATAACCACATCATAAACATCAGGGTCTTTGTTTTTCTTACCCACACCGGAAAAACCAGCAATCGACTCCATCGCTTGGCGTCCCTGCTCCACCGCATTTCGGATCAGCCCCATGCCACCCAGCTCACCGGCAATAAAAATGCCTTTCATATTGGTCTGGAAGTCGGAAGCCACCAACGGGATATCCAGTCCGCGCTTTTCAGTACCAAACACCAACTCAATCGCATCCATCGGACAGGAACGTTTACAGGCACCGTGGCCAATGCAATCCGTCGGAGAAACCAGATGCGCCTTACCTGAAATCAACCCTAAAACATGATGCAGCGGTTGTTCTGGACAGGCGTCCACACAGGAGCCGCAACCAATGCAAATATTCGGATTGATCAGCGGATGCAGCGAAGCCGGTTCCGTCATGCCCGCTTCTCTGGCCTCATCCCTGACCCGTACCGTTTTACGTTTTTTAAAATGACGCATCCCTAAGTACACCACCCAAATAAACAGCAAGGGCAGCGAATAAACCAACATAGCCAACGAGTTAGTGCTTTCCATAATGTCTTGACTCCCAAGTGCGATTGCTAAAAATGGCCTAAATATATACCATCCAGCGGCCTTACAGAGAAAAAGTTTCCCCATGATGTGATCTGTGTCATAGTCTCGACGGTGTCCCTTTCCTATTATAGTCAACACGTTGATATGTGATTAAAAACCTCAATATTAACAAAAACTTAAGCTTAATTTATAACGTGTTCAAGCCTATCCTACGGATCAGAATAAGCTTGCGCACCTTAACCATGATGTGTGATTTGATATGAGCAGCAACCCAACACAAACAAAACGCCTCGCCAGCGCACCCGCCCTTTCAACCACCGCCCGTGTTTTTGGTTTGATCATTATCACGTTATTGGCATGGGGCTGGATGAACAAGGACGAAAATTACCTCACTGCGGAAGAAGGTCTCGGTTACACATTGGGCATCGTTGGTGGCTCATTGATGCTACTGTTGCTGCTCTACCCAGTACGCAAAAAGCTCAAAGCCTGGCGCAATTGGGCACCGATTCGCTACTGGTTTCAAATCCATATGATGTTCGGTATCTTGGGCCCTGTAGCCATTATATTTCACAGCGGGTTTGGTTTTGGCTCCATGAACAGCAACATCGCCATGATCTGTATGTTAGTCGTCTCTGGCAGTGGCCTGTTTGGGCGTTACTTTTACACCAAAATTCACTACGGCCTGTACGGCGAACTGGCTGGCTTGAAAGAGCTAAAACAACAGACGGAAAGCAGTCGCCTTGGTTTTGAACCCATTTTTGCCGTCGCCCCTCACCTAGAAGAACATTTACACAATTTTGAGCGCGACATTTTGGCACCCTCAAAGAATTTTCTTCACGGCACCTATCGGCTGCTCTCTCTTGGCACGCGCATTCGCCACCAGCACAAAAAAATTCGAAAAGAGATCAAATTAGCGCTACATACAGCCAATGCAGACAAAAGTCGACGTGAACGCAAGCGCATCAATGCTCAGGCTCAGCTTCATCTGGACGACTATTTTGTTACACTGCGCAAAGCTGCGGAATTTAAATTTTACGAAAAAATGTTCGCTCTCTGGCATCTGATGCATTTGCCGCTGTTTTTTATGCTGGTCATCACCGGTATTTTCCATGTCATTGCCGTGCATTACTATTGAGCCAACAGATAAATAACCAAGGTTAAAAGGTGACGTTATGCGGACAAAGGGTTTTGTCTACCAAATTGTGCTACTCGGCCTGCTGTTATGGGCACCTCAAAGTTCAGCGATTAACTTTGAAACCTTGGTTATGCCTGGGCCATTAACAAAAAATCACGCCAAATTTGAAGAGAAGTGTGAAAACTGCCACGCCTCCTTTAAAAAAGAGAGCCAAAATAAATTCTGCCTAGACTGTCACGATCATAAAAACATCAAAGACGACATTCAGGCCAAAAAAGGCTTTCACGGTCGAATCAAAAACGCCAGCACCAAAGAGTGCAAAACCTGTCACAGCGACCACAAAGGGCGTGATGAAGACATCATGCGTCTTGACCCGCTCAATTTTAACCATCGCATGACCGATTTTCGCCTCAACGGCGCGCATCTGAAAGCCTCTTGTAATGCGTGCCATACCTCCGGAAAACCCCATCGAGAAGCACCGCACAACTGCATCGACTGCCACAAAGCCGATGATCGTCATCAGGGCAAATTGGGTGACAAATGCGCCGACTGCCACAGCGAACAATCGTGGCGTCAACAAGAGGTCTTTGATCACAGCAAAACCGATTTCCCCCTCAAAGGCCATCATAAAAAGGTCAAATGCAACCTCTGTCACGCCGACGAGCACTACAAAGACACCCCCAAAACCTGTGTCAGCTGTCATAAAATAAATGACACCCATCAAGGCCGCTACGGCAAAAAATGCCAAAGCTGTCACACCGAACGGGACTGGAAAAAGGTCAAATTCAAACACGACCGTGACACCAAATACCGTCTCACCGGCGCGCACAAAAAAGTCCAATGTGATACGTGCCACACCGGCCCCAAACTTTACACCAAGAAAAAACGCAAACAAACCTGCAACTCGTGCCACAAGCTCGATGACGTACACAAAGGACGTAACGGGGTAAAATGCCAAGATTGCCACACCACCAAGAGCTGGTCAGGCACCGATTTCAATCATGACAAAGACACCAAGTTTCCGCTGATTGGCAAACACACCGATTTGTCTTGCGAGGGTTGCCACAAAGGCGGTGTCTTTGAAGAACAGCTAAAAGCGGAATGTTATGCCTGTCATAAAACCCAAGACGTGCATCGCGGCCAACAGGGCAAACTGTGCCAAGAGTGCCATAATGAAAAAGGTTGGGGTAACGAGCTCTTTTTTGATCACGACATCACCCAATTTCCGCTCATTGGTCAACACGCCGTCACCCCTTGCGAAGAGTGCCACCTCTCTAATGAATACCAAGATGCCTCCAGCAAGTGCAACGACTGCCATGAGCAAGACGATGAAAAACACAAAGGCCGCCTCGGCGACAACTGTGCTCAGTGCCACAACCCCAATGATTGGAAAGCGTGGATTTTTGATCACAACAAAAACACCGATTACAAACTGGAAGGCATACATGACAAATTGGATTGCCACCTCTGTCATCGACGCACCCCCATCGGCGGGAAAATCCGTCTGGCTCACGACTGCTACAGCTGCCACCAAAGCGATGACATTCACCGTGGCAATTTTGGCCGTCACTGCGACCGCTGCCATACCGGTGACAGCTTCAGTGATATTGAGCTGCAATAAACACCGAACCCAATGACCAAAAACTGGGCAATGCCGCCCAACAAGGAGTAACGACCATGTGGAATTCTCAAAATAGGCCACGCCACGGCGGCAGCGCCATCAGCACGTTATTAATGCTGCTTTTGTGTCTGGCTTTTTTGCCCAGCACCGGCTCAGCCAAAGAAAAATTTGATCATTGGACCACCGGTTTTCCCCTCAATGGCGGCCATGTCAATGTCGAATGCGCCACTTGTCATGTGCGCGGTGTCTTTAAAGGCACCCCGACTCAATGTGCCCAGTGCCACAACGGCCGCATTGCATCTGGCATATCAGCCAATCACGTGCCCACCAATGCGGCCTGTGATGATTGCCACACCACCACCAGCATGTCCGAGGTACGATTTGACCACAACACCGTCGGCGGTGGCCAAGCCTGCACCAACTGCCACAACGGCTTGATGGCAGAAGGTAAAAACGCACGCCATATCAACACCAGCGACAGCTGTGAATCCTGTCATCGCAGCATGAGCTGGCGCAGTCTGCGTAACGTCGATCACAACGAAGTAAGAGGCTCCTGCTCCACTTGCCACAACGGCGTTACCGCGGAAGGCAAAAGCGCCCGTCACATCACCACCAACACGGAATGCGACAGTTGCCACACGGTTAAAAGCTGGAACGTATCCAACTTCAACCACGAAGGTGTGCTACCTGGAACCTGCTCCAGCTGTCACAACGGCAGCCAAGCCACCGGAAAAAGCAGCCGCCACGTTCAAACCAGCGCTGAGTGCGACGTCTGCCACAACACCAGTAACTGGTCAGCTCGGGTAGATCACAACAACGTCAGCACCAACTGTTTTGCTTGCCACAACGGGGTCAGTGCCACCGGTAAAAACCCGACTCACATTCAGACCAGCAACGTCTGTGAAGCGTGCCACAGCGCCACCCGCTGGGTACCTACGGTGCGCACCGATCACAACGAAATCAGCGGCTCTTGCTCAAGTTGTCACAACGGCGTGACCTCCACCGGCAAACACCCACAGCATTTGGCCACCACCGCCGACTGCAACGTCTGTCATCGCACCAACGCTTGGTTACCCGCCAGCTTCGATCACAGTACCGTGACAGGCGGCTGTTCTGGCTGCCATAACAACGTCACAGCCACCGGCAAAAGCGGCAACCACTTCATCACCAGTCAAGAGTGCAATGTCTGCCATACCAGCACCCGTTGGACACCCACCCTGCAATTCCGTCACAGCAGCCCCGCCTACCCTGGTGATCACGCTGCTCGACTTGATTGTCAGAGCTGCCATCGCACCAATAGCCAACAAATTCCTTGGCTGGCCCCAGCGTATCAGCCTGATTGCGCCGGTTGTCACGCCAAAGACTATGTTCCAGGCGAGCACAGAAATGCCAGTGTCAGCGCCCTACGAGATTGTGCTGGTGCCTGCCATAAATCCAGAGAACACAGTGTTCGAGACAGGAGCTTTGATTAATGAGTCAGCATCCACTCAATCGGGTGCGCTCTGCGCGCCTGCTTGGCTCAGCTCTACTGATGCTGAGCCTTCTTTCTGGCTTCTCCATATCCAGTGTAGAAGCGGCATCTGCTTATGCAATCAACCTACAATCATCACAAACACAGATTAAAAAACCATCTCAGGTCAAAGACTACGAGCGTTATCAACTGTATACCGTGCGTTTCAAAAGCAAAAAAGACGGTAAAATTTGGAACCGTCTGCGGTTGGGGTTTTTCCCCAGCTTGGCTGCTGCCCGACGAGCACTCAATGGCATTAAATCTCAATACCCCTCAGCCTGGGTTGCGAAAGCCTCGAAAAAAGAACAACAACTGGCCAATAAACAAAACAACCGCAAGGTTGCTAAACAACGCCCCAGTAAAAACCCCAGCCTCAACAAAAACACGCGCAACTCAAAAGCAAAACTCTCGGTAGCAGAGAGTCAACGCATTATGAAAGCAGCTCGCCAAGCGATGACCGGCAAAAAATACCGGCGAGCCATATCACTGCTCACTCATCTACACCAAAACGGTCACAGCAGTCAACAGAAAGACAGCCAAGAACTGCTTGGTCTTGCCTATGAACGCAAAGGTCAGCTGGCACACGCCAAAGCGGAGTATGAAAATTACTTGCGCCAATACCCTAAAGGCAAAGAGACCCAACGAGTACAACAACGCCTGTCTGGTCTATTAACCGCACAGGTGCAACCTCGGGAAAAACTGCGTGGCTCCGCCAAACAGCGCCAAGATCGCAAACCAAAATGGCGTTATTTCACCAATCTGTCGCAGTACTACTCTACTGCGAATCGAAATACCACCAGCAACGGCAGCTCCACTTCCGAGCAGACCCAGTCGGACCTCAACACCTACATCAGTTTTAGTGCCGACCGACGTGGCGGACGCTTCGAAGTCAGTACCGACATGAACCTCGACAGCCGTTACGAATTCCCGACCGACTCTTTAGACACTGCACGAGATCGCACTCGCCTACGCTCTCTTTATGCCGAAGTGGTGGATAAGGACACTCAACTGTCCGGCAGAATCGGTCGCCAACGGCTGAATAAATACGGCGTTTTAGGCCGTTTTGATGGCCTGCTCAGCGGTTATTCCATCACCCAAAAAATTCGTACCAACGCCGTTATCGGCTTTCCAGTCAACACCAGTGACTACGCGCAAATCAATACCGACAACCCTTTTTACGGTGCCAGCGTCGAGTATGGCCCCTATCAGGAAAACTGGGATTTCACCGGTTATTTTATCGAACAGAGGTTTGATGCGCTGGTTGATCGACGTGCCATCGGGGGTGAAGCACGTTATTTAGATAAAAACCGCTCTCTCTTCACCCTGTTGGACTACGACATCTTCCACAATGAACTCAACACCGTGTTAATTTTAGGTAATTGGACACTGGAAAATAAAGGCCGAGCGTATCTCTCCTACAGTCAACTGAAAAGCCCCACTTTATTAACCCAAAACGCCATCGGTAGCAGCGATCTTGCGGGCAATCAGCTTCTCACTTTGGCTGAACTGCAACAAAACTTCAGCGATGATCAAATTTATCAGCTCGCCAAAGATAAAACCGAAGAGAGCAGAAACCTCACCTTAGGCTGGGCACGTCCGATCAACAAAAAATATCAATACGATACCAGCCTCAACGTGGCCTCTTTGACCGGCAGCAGTGGCCAAGACATCTCCTACAACCTACAGTTGATTGCCAACAATCTACTGAAAAAAGGTGACTCCGGTATTGTCGGTTTGCGGGTGCAAAACAGCGACAGCAGTAACGTCATTTACCTCTCAGGGAACATGCGTTACCCCTATAACAAATGGCGTTTTAACCCTAGGTTGGTGGTGCAAAAACGCGATAATAAAAGCCTCAACAGCGACAGTGTTGTGCTCACCCCTTCGGTACGGGTGGATTATCGTTTCAAACGCGACATCAGTTTTGAAAGTGAGCTTAGAATGGACATCACCTCAGATACCGATAACGCTGGCGGCACAACGGATACTAATGAGTTCTACATCAATCTTGGTTATCGTTGGGACTTCGCCAACTGATCCTTCACAATTAACCACCCATAAAAAAACCCGCAAATTGCGGGTTTTTTTATGGGTACTATTAAAGTAGATTTACAACAGAAAAACCTTAACGAACAATACCACGCTCACTGCCTTCAATAAAGGCCAGCAGATCTTTAACCTGTTGATGTTCTTCGGCTAATAACTTTACTTTCAACAACGCCTCATCACGCGCGCCTCGATTTTTCACCAACAGCTTGAATGTTTGGTGCAGCGCTTGAATTAACTCATCGGAAAACCCACGGCGCTTCAAACCGCGCTTATTGATCCCATAAGCCGAAGCGTGATTACCGGCCACCATCACAAAAGGCGGCACATCCCGATTAATGATCGTGCCCAAACCTGAAAACGCATGAGTACCGATGTGACTGAACTGATGCACACAGGTAAAACCGCCTAAAATGGCATAATCATCCACTTTTACATGACCTGCAATGGAAGCGGCATTGGAAAAAATAGTATGATTTGCCACTTGGCAATCATGGGCAACATGAGCGTAAGCCATAAACAAATTATGGTCACCAATACGAGTGTATCCTCCCCCCTTCGCCGTACCTCGGTGCAAAGTGACGAACTCACGAATCACATTGTGATCACCGATCTCTAAAAAGCTCTCTTCACCGGCATACTTCAAATCCTGTGCAACTTCACCCACAGAGGAAAATTGGAAAATTCGATTGTTTTTACCGATCCGAGTCGAATCACCAATCACCACATGCGATGCAATCTCACAGCCAGAACCGATCTCCACAGCCGCACCAATAATGCTATACGGGCCAACACTCACATCTTCTGCAAGTGTCGCACTGGGATCAATAATGGCCGTTGGGTGAATCAAGAGTCAATTTCTCGCTCTGCACCCATTAATTCTGCGCTGCACGCCAATTCATCGCCCACCCACGCTTCGGTGGCAAACTTCCACATACCCCGTTTTTGTTTCAACAATTTGACTTTAATCGTCAACTGATCACCGGGTTCTACTTGACGCTTAAAACGCGCTTTATCAATGGAAACAAACAAATACAAACTTTTATCGGTGGGTTTTTTTTCTTGGGTTTTAAACACCAAAATACCCGTCGCCTGCGCCATCGCTTCCAACATCAACACCCCAGGAAACACCGGGCGATTGGGAAAGTGACCGGTAAAAAACGGCTCGTTAAACGTGACGTTTTTAATCGCGGTCAGATGACTGCCCAACTCAATATCAAGCACACGGTCAATCAATAAAAAAGGGTAGCGGTGCGGCAAATACTCCAGCACCTCATGAATACTCATCTCATTCAAAATACAATCCTCGAAATAATTTAATTTATTTTTTTTCTAAAGCCGCCAAACGGCGTGCCATCAAATCCAGTTGTGAAAAACGCACCCGGTTGCGTTTCCAGAGCCGATTGGGCTGCAAAGGCGTACCCGACGAATAGGTTCCCGCCTCGCCAATAGAGCTTGTCACCAATGATTTGGCGGTAATATTGACGTAATCGGCAATTTCCAAATGACCTAAAATACCCGCCGCCCCTCCCACTGTGCAGTGACGACCAATTTTAGCACTGCCCGCGATGCCAACACAGCCTGCAATGGCACTAAACGCCCCAATATGAACATTGTGTGCCACCTGAATCAGGTTATCTAAAATAACCCCCTCTTCAATCACCGTGTCCTCAAGCGCGCCACGATCAATGGTGGTGTTGGCACCAATTTCAACATCATCGCCAATCTGAACCGCACCGATCTGTGGAATCGCCAACCAACGCCCCTCTTCATTGGCGTAACCAAACCCCTCAGCACCAATCACCGTCCCCGACTGCACTTTCACTCGTTTGCCCAAGTAACAATCGTGATGAATCGTTACATGTGGGTTCAAATAGACCCGATCAGCCAAATGAACTCGCTCACCAAGATAGCTTCCTGCACCAACAAAACAGCCTGCTTCTACAACCACACCCGCCTCAATCACCACCTGAGCGGCAATGGAAGCCGTCGGATCTATCTGCGCTTTCGAATCTATCGTTGCAGACGCATGAATTCCAGCGGCTGGAATCGGCACAGAATGCAGCAACCGCGCAATTTTGGCGTAACTCAAATAAGGATTGTCTGAGAGCAGCACTGCCATCGGTGCAGACTCCGCCCACTCGGGTTTGAGAATAACGGCACTGGCTGCACTTTTGAGCAACAACGGCTGAAACTTCTTCTGCGATAAAAAGCTCAAGGCTCCCGCCGAAGCACTCACCAGTGGCTCCATTCGATCCACTTCGATGGCAGCTTCTCCAACCAGCTGCAACTGAAAACGATCAGCAAGATCAAGCAGAGAAAATCGCACACACATCCTATAATCTACGTTGTTATTTTTTATTCTGGCACGGAGTGCAATAAAAGCTGGCTTTTCAACACATTTAGCAGTTTTTGCGTCAGATCGGTGCGTTTACTGGCAAACAGCACCCCGTCACTGAGAATAAGATCATACTGCTCATCTTTTGCTAATTGCGCTATCGCCTCCATCACAGAACGCCGCACTTTTTTAAACTCATTGTTTTTTTGAATATTAAGATCTTCGCGAAAATCCTGCTCATTGCGATCTTTTTTGCGTTTTAAACGGCGGATCTCTTTCTCCAACAAACGCCGTTTTGGGATTGACATCACCAAACCCTCTTTTTCCAGCAGATAACGTTTTTCATCCAAACTCTTCTGCTGTTTTTGCAGCAGCAGTTGACGTGGAGCAAACTCTTTTTCCAACCTTAAAGCCGCTTCGACCGCCGTCGGCGCTTTATCAATCAGATAAGGAATATCAACAAAACCAAGTTTTAATGTCGATTCAGCCTGCAAAACCAAACTGCTAAACAGCAGAACAAGGGTCACTGCAACTCTATTTTTTCCCATACGCCCTCCTACTCGCTCTCAATTGGCTCAAAATAGGGTACCAATGGTGAATTGTACCTTATCTTCCGTATCACCTGAGCGAATATTGATCGGCTCTCCGTAACTGATACTCAAAGGACCGATGGGCGACAACCATAAAAAAGCCACCCCAATAGAACTGCGTAATTCCGTCAGTTGAAAATCTTCAGCTTTCGTAAACACATTGCCATTATCAATAAAAAAGCTGATCCGAGTTGAGCCCGGCTCTTCAACAAACGGCGGAGGGAAAATAAGTTCCAGAGTTGAGACCGTCTTAAAATCACCACCCGCCGGTTCGCCACGGGAATCTTTCGGCCCTAAGCTATAAGCCTCATACCCCCGCACCGAACGAATGCCGCCAGCGTAATATTTTTCAAAAAAGGGCAGGTCGATGCGTGAACCATAACCCTCTCCGTATTTTATTTCACTGCGTAACGACAACACATAACGATCCGTCACCGGATAATAATATTCAAAATCATAACCCAGCTTGTAAAACTCCAGATCACTGCTCGGCAAAGACCAGTCCAACGAGAGACGGTGCAACCAACCCTGCTCGGCAAACACAGTACGGTTACGACGATCGTAACTTAAACTGGCGTCGATATTAGAGCCGTCAAACCGCTGCTTACCGCTGCTACCAACAAAGGCTTTAATTTCATCAGAGCTGTTTTCAGTACTGAAAATATCACTGCGTTCTAAACCACCACCCAATTTCACCGTCGTGAACTCATTCACGGGAATGCCGTAACGCAGACTCAAACGATAACTGTCACGTCGATAATCTGCCGTTGTGCTCAACTGAGTCGCATCGGTTTTACGACTCAACAAGGAAAACGTGCGACTTACCCCATCCTCCGTATGATAGGGGTCGGTAAAAGAGAGGCTGTATTGTTCATTAGAAATGCTGTTATCAACCGCAATTTTAAGCCGCTGCCCCGTCCCCAATAAATTCTCTTGCGACAAACTGGCGTTAAAAAGCAAACCTTGAGTACTGGAGTAACCAGCACCAATGCTGAAAGAGCCTGAAGAGCGCTCCGTCACACTAACGTACAAATCCACTTGGTCCTCACGCCCAACCACCTTTGGGGTTTCCAAAGAGACCTGTTCAATGTAACTCAGACGTTGCAAACGAATCCGCGAGCGTTTCACTTTGCTGGGCGACAACCAGCCTCCCTCCAACTGACGCATCTCACGACGCAAAACCGTATCGTGGGTTTTTGCATTGCCCGAGAAAATAATCCGCCGCACATACACCCGTTTACCAGGATCGATGACGATGTTCAAATCCACTTGGCGCGCCTCGTCATCAATCGTTGGCACCACGTCAATATTGGCAAAAGCGTAACCATCATCGCCCAAACGCTCAGAGATTTTGCTGGTGGCATTGGTTACTTGGCGACGTGAAAAAATATCGTCTTTTTCAATCAAGAGTAACTTTTCTAAGCTCTCTTTGGGCAACACAAAACGCCCTGCCAAAACCACTTCACGCACACGATACTGCTCGCCCTCATCAATATTAATCGTGACGTAAATGCCCTGTTTATTCGGTGTAATGGAGATCTGCGAAGAGAGCACCTTAAAATTAATGTAACCCCGATCTTGATAATAGGAGCGTAAAATCTCCAAATCACCCGCCAGTTTGGTACGCGAATATTGATCTGCGCTACTAAAAAAACTGAACGCACTGGATTCCGATGATTCGATTTGATCCAGCAACACCGCATCGCTAAAACGCCGGTTGCCAATGATGTTGATCTGTTTAATCTTGGACTCTTCACCTTCCTGAATCATCACCTGAATATCCACTCGGTTACGTTCCAGAGGCACCACCGTGGTTTTGATGTTCATGCCGTAATTGCCTTGGCTGAAATAGAGACGACGAATCTCCTGCTGCACTCGCTCCAACACAGAACGGTTAAAAACCCGCCCCTTCGCAATACCCAAAGAATTCAGTGAAGCGGTTAACTGCTCGTCCTCCAGCTTTTCATTGCCCTCAATTTTGATCTCAGAAATAGCCGGTCGCTCCACCACCGTCACCACCAAAGTTGAATCGTCACGCGCCAAACTGACATCATTGAACATGCCAGTGGCAAAAAGCGCTCGAATCAACTTACCTGAATCACGTTCCTCATAACGTTCACCGACTCGCATCGGCAAATAGTTCAGCACCGTGCCAACAGAGACCCGCTCACCGCCTTTTACTTCAATGGCTTCAACCACAAAGGTATTATCAACAGCCCAAAGTACATTTGGGTTTAAAAAAACACAAATAAGCACAAAAAAACGCAATACAAAACGATAAAACATGAATTACCCTCAGCCCAGCAAACGCGCGAGATCGTTATAAAAAGCCAAGCCCATCAGGCAGATCAACAAAAACATCCCTATCTGCTGACCTATCATCTGTGTTTGCTCTGAAAGTGGCCGCCGTTTCACTACTTCAATAAAAAAGAAGAGCAGATGGCCACCGTCCAACACAGGAATTGGCAACAAATTTAATACACCCAAACTGATACTGATCAGCGCCAAGAAACTCAAATAATGATCCAAACCAACGCTGGCCGACTGACCGGCATACTGGGCAATGGTCAGCGGCCCACTGATGTTTTTCAGTGAGGCATCACCCACCAGCAGCTTACCCAGCATCTGCAACGTGATCACCGACATCTGCCAGGTTTTTTCCGCTGCCTGTTGCAGCGCCTCTAACGGTGAATATGAAATTTCCGTCATCAAACGCTGCTGACGCAGAGGCAAGGCACGGGTCTCAGCCGCCCCAATATAACCGATGTGCTGCGTTTTAAGCTGTTTCAGAGCGGGGGTTAGAAATAAAACAATCACATCGCCATTACGCTTCACCCGCAGTTCCATACGTTGCTCAGGGCGAGCACGGACGTAATTCACCCACGCTTGCCAGCTCTCAATATTGACACCGTCTGCACTCAGAATCAGATCATCCACCTGCAAACCGGCTTTTTCAGCCGCCCCACCTGACAACACTTGCCCGATTTGAGGCGGCACCTGCGGCCACCACGGTGACAGTCCCAATTGGCGCAGCGGGTCACCTTCTGCTTTTAAAAACGAACGACCTTGCAGATCCAACAAAAGCAATTCACTGCCACCAACCGCCCGTTCCACACGCAACGGCAACGGCTGATCGGTATCAAGCAACCCCTCCATTAACAACAAGCGCGCTTGATCCCAACTGGCCACCGACTGACCGTTAACAGAAATCAGCTGATCTTCGTTATGCAAACCCGCCTCAAACGCCGGTGTGCCTTTGGGTGGTTCTGCCACAATGGGCAACAATGAACTGATACCGATAACAAACATCAACCAATAAGCGGCGATGGCCAAAATAAAATTAGCCAAAGGACCGGCCATCACAATCGCAATGCGGGCATAAACGCTCTTGCGATTAAAAGCACGATCCAGCTCTTCGGCTGCCACCTCGCCTTCGCGCTCATCCAGCATCTTGACGTAACCACCCAAAGGAATGGCCGCCACCACAAATTCCGTACCGTCTTTGCCCTGCCATGAAAACAACGGTTTGCCAAAACCGATGGAGAAACGCAGCACCTTAACGCCCATTTTACGCGCCACCCAAAAATGGCCGTACTCATGGATGGTGATCAAAATACCTAAAGCAACAAAAAAAGCCAACAAACTGATGATAAAACTCACGATTAGGACACCTTCCGCAAACGATCGGCTTGTTCAACGGCCACATCACGCGCCAATTGATCTTGCTGCAAAATCAGCGACAAATCCGTCGCCTCTTGTACCGCGACCTCAGCTAAAGTCGCCTCAATTACCTGATGAATCTGCATAAATCCAAGCCGTCCATCCAAAAAACGCTCCACCGCAATTTCATTGGCGGCATTCAATAAAGTGCTAGCGGTACCGCCTTGACGCAAAGCCTCAAAGGCCAAACGCAAACAAGGAAAACGGTCTAAATTAGGTTGTTCAAAATTAAGCTGCCCCACCGCCAACAGATCCAGTGGCGCAACCCCAGATTCAATGCGCTCCGGCCACGCCAAAGCATGAGCAATGGGGGTACGCATATCAGGATTGCCCAACTGCGCCAACACCGAACCGTCACGGTAAGAGACCATAGAATGAATCACGCTTTCAGGGTGCAGCACCACCTCGATTTTATCGGCAGCGGCGGCAAACAGCCAATGGGCTTCGATCACCTCCAGACCTTTGTTCATCATAGTGGCGGAATCCACGGAAATTTTACGCCCCATGATCCAATTGGGGTGCGCACAGGCTTGATCGGGGGTCACCGCACTCAACTGCTCTACCGGCGTGGTTCGAAACGGACCACCTGAGGCAGTCAACAGCACTTTTTCTACTCCGACCCGCTGCAACCCCCCCGCGTACTCAAGTGGCATGCACTGAAACACCGCGTTGTGTTCACTGTCGATGGGCAGCAATTCTGCACCGCAGCGCTGCACTTCATCCATCAACAGTTGGCCGGTCATCACCAAGGCCTCTTTGTTGGCCAACAAAACACGCTTACCTGCCCGCACCGCCGCCAAGGTGGGCAACAGACCCGCCGCACCGACAATTGCCGCCATCACCATTTTGGCTTCCGGCAGAGCCGCAACCCGCTCCAAACCGGCCAAACCGGCCAGCACTTCCGTCGGTAGCCCCGCCTGCTGACAACGCTGCGACAACTGCTCTGCCGCGTTTTCATTGACCATCACTGCGTACGCAGGCCGCACCTGCTGACACTGCTGAAAGAGACGATCAACGTTGCGGTTGGCGGTCAGGGCGGTGACAAAATAGCGCTCTGGATGGCGTTTTAATACATCCAAAGTACTGACACCAATGGAACCAGTGGCACCTAAAATCGTCACCCCTTGAGAGTCGGTTCTGTTGCTCATATAAACGGTCAATCTTCCTGTTAAAACCAAGCCAAACCGGCAACAAAAATAGGCGCGGCAGCCAAGAGACTGTCTATGCGATCCAACACCCCACCGTGGCCTGGCAAAATTCGGCCACTGTCTTTAGCCCCCGCTTCGCGTTTCAACAGGCTTTCCAACAAATCTCCCACCACCGACAACGAAGCCACAAACAAGGTTAATAAGATAAAACCCAGCTGATTAGCAGGCCAATCCAGCCAGTAAAGACCGGCCACTGCGTAAAAAGTTGCGGCCAGCAAGCCACCCGCCACACCCTGCCACGTTTTGCCAGGGCTCAAAATGGGAGCCAATTTGTCTCTGCCCCAGCGTTTACCGGCAAAATAAGCGCCTGTATCCACCACCCACAACAAACAGACAATGTACAGCAGCAGTTTTGGCCCCCATTGAGACGCACCATGTACCGTAACCAGCGCCAGATAAGAAGGCACTAAAGCAAACAAACCCAGAAAAAGCCATTTCAAGCCCACTTTGCCCCGCTCACGCTCGCTAACAAAACGGACCCGAAACAACACCCAGCACACCAGCCCCCACCCCAACAAGACCAGTGGGTAGAGTGGCGAAGACAAATTCGCCCACTGTAACCACCAGATCAACAGGGTTACCACCACTACGCCCAACATCCAAATGGCTCGCTGAGGCGCAGTGCGTAAGGAGGACAAACAGCCCCATTCCCACGCACCCATCAGATAAAACAGCCCCAACAAAGCCGCCAAACCAGAGGTGGACAAAGCAAGCATCGCCCAAATGGAGAGCGAGCCTAAAATAGCTCCGGTCAATAAACGTTGTTTCAACATACCGTGGTTATCCCACCTGTTCCCCTGTGCGCCCAAAGCGGCGCTGACGCTGGCGATAAAAGGCCAACGCTTCATCCAATGTGTTTTCATCAAAATCCGGCCACAGAGCATCGGTAAAATAGAGCTCCGTGTAAGCCAACTGCCACAACAAATAATTACTGATGCGACGTTCACCACCGGTACGAATAAACAGATCCGGCTCAGGCAGATCACTCAGATCCACATAAGTCCCAAACAACACCTCATCCACCTGCGCGGCGTTTACTTTACCCGCCTCCACATCACGACAGAGGCGTTTCGCTGCGTGGGCAATGTCCCAACGACCGCCGTAATTCACCGCGATATTAAGATACATGCCGTTGTTGTTTTCGGTGCGTTTTTCCGCTGCCTCCATCTCTTCCCGCAAGGTGTCGTTGAAGGGACTTTTATCACCAATAAAACGCACTCGAACTTTATTGCGATGCAACCGTTTCACCTCGCCACGCAAGGTGATCAAAAACAATTTCATCAGCAAACCGACTTCTTCTTCCGGTCTACGCCAATTTTCACTGCTAAAGGCAAACAGGGTCAATGCCTCAATTTTATTTTTCGAACACGCCTCAACCGCCCGCCGCGTTGCTTTGACCCCTTCACGGTGCCCCAAAGTACGCGGCATAAAGCGTTTTTTTGCCCAGCGGCCATTGCCGTCCATAATGACCGCGATGTGACGCGGCAACACCTTGTCAGTCATTTTGTTTCCCTCTCTCTCACAGCCTATTTTTATTAGCGGCGCTTAAACTTCCATCAACTCTTTTTCTTTATTGCCCAACAGCAGCTCAATTTCAGCGATAAAACCATCCGTGAGTTTTTGCACTTTCTCCTCTGCTCGACGTTCGTCGTCTTCGGAGATCTCTTTCTCTTTGCACAGGCTTTTAAAATCGCTGTTAGCGTCACGACGAATGTTGCGAATCGCCACCCGACCGCCTTCTGCTTCGTTACGCACCACTTTCACCAGATCACAACGGCGCTCTTCCGTCAGTGGCGGCAGTGGAATGCGGATCACTTGACCCACAGAGTTGGGGTTCAGCCCCAAACTAGAGTTCATGATCGCTTTCTCAATCACCGCCACCATCGGTTTTTCCCACGGTGTGACGCTCAAAGTACGCGCGTCTTCCACAGAAATATTCGCCACCTGACTCAAAGGCACATCGGAACCGTAATAATCCACCTGAATCACATCCAGCAGACTGGTCTGTGCCCGACCCGTGCGAATGCGGCTGAACTCCTGTTTCAGCGCTTCAACACTTTTGCTCATGCGTCGTTTTGCATCGTCTTGAATTTCATCAATCATCTTAACTAACCTTGTTCTACCACGGTGCCAATGTCTTCGCCCATCATCAGACGCCACAAGTCACCTTCGTTATTCAAATTAAATACCCGTAACGGCATATTATGCTCACGGCAAAGCACCGTTGCGGTGGTGTCCATCACGCCCAAATTATCACTCAACACCTGATCGTAACTGATGCGTTCGTACCGCTTAGCAGCGGGATTTTTCATCGGATCAGAGTCATACACACCGTTCACTTTAGTCGCTTTGAGCATCACATCCGCTTTGATCTCAATGGCACGCAGACTGGCGGCGGAATCGGTGGTGAAAAACGGATTTCCGGTACCGGCAGCCAAAATGGTCACCGCGCCTTTTTGCAGATATTCCAGCGCCAAACGCGGCGAGTAATCTTCGCACGCTTGGGCAATGGACAACGCCGACAACACCCGAGCATCCAGACCTTGCTGAATCAGCGCGTCTTTCATTGCCAAGGAGTTCATCACCGTGGCCAACATGCCAATGTGATCACCGGTAACCCGATCCATGCCGCCTTGCGCCAAACCGGCACCGCGAAAAATATTACCGCCACCGATGACCACCGCCACCTGCACCCCTTGCGCTTGCAACTGCTTAATTTCAGTTGCAACACGGGCAATAAATTGCGGATCAATGCCGTACTCAAACCCGCCCATCAAGGCTTCGCCGCTCAGTTTTAACAAAATGCGTTTGTAAATTGGAGTCTCTGACATCGTGTACCACCCCAGCGTTATTTGATCAAAAAAAAGCCATCATACCTGACAAAAGTCTCTTGCATAAAAAAGCCGGGACTCAATCCCGGCTTTTCGGCTCAAAGGCGATTAACTGCCCTGAACTTGTGCCTTCACCTCATCAGCGAAGTTTTCCACTTTTTTCTCGATGCCTTCACCCACTTCCAAACACTGGAAGTAGGCCACTTCAGCACCTGCGCCTTTGAGCAACTTGGCCACACTTTGATCGGGATCTTTAACAAACGATTGGCCCAACAGAGTGATTTCAGCCAAGTATTTTCTCATCCGACCGACAATCATTTTTTCAATGATGTTATCGGGTTTGCCGCTCTCTTTGGCTTGCGCCACAAAGATGGATTTTTCTTTCTCTAAAATGTCCGCAGGCACCTGCTCTTCAGAGATGCAAACTGGACGGCTGGCAGCAATGTGCATCGCCACATCACGACCCAGAGCCGCATCACCGCCAACGATGTCCACCAGTACAGCGATGCGCACACCGTGCAAGTAGTTGCACAACGTACCTTGTGCTGCACGGATTTCAAAACGACGCACCTGAATGTTCTCGCCAATTTTAGCGATCAGCTCTTGACGTGCCACCTCAACGGTGCGGCCATCATCCAGAGTCATCTCATTCAGAGTGGCCACATCCGCAGGGCTGTTGGCTAAAATCAGTTTTGCTACAGAAGAGACAAAGTTATTAAAATCATCACCTTTAGAGACAAAATCAGTTTCGCTGTTCACTTCCAACATCACGGCGGTTTTGCCATCACCAGCAACCTCAACCACCACCGCACCTTCCGCTGCGATACGACCGGCTTTTTTATCGGCTTTTGCTAAGCCTGTTTTACGCATGTGGTCGATTGCCGCTTCCATATCGCCGTCCATTTCAGACAACGCTTTTTTACATTCCATCATGCCTGAGCCAGTACGCTGACGCAGCTCTTTTACCATTGAAGCCGTAATTGCCATTTGGGGTCTCTCTTTAAATCAGTCAATTTAGCAGCGCCCATCTTGGCAGGCACTGCTAAAACATATCTCATTACGCTTCTGCGGATGCGCCGCTGTCGCCTTCGGCTGCTGCATCGGCATCAGCACCCGCTGCCACTTCAACAAAATCGTCGTTTTCATTCACAACCGGCGTGTTGATGTTTTTGCCGTCTTGGATCGCAGCCGCCACACCTTGGGTGTAGAACTGAATCGCGCGCAGAGCGTCATCGTTACCAGGAATGATGTAATCGACGTTTTTAGGCGAATGGTTGCTGTCCACCACCGCAATCACGGGAATACCCAATTTGGTCGCTTCCGCAACAGCGATGTTTTCCGTACCCACATCAACAACAAAAACGGCATCGGGCAGACGATCCATATCCTTGATGCCGCCCAAGCTGCGTTCCAACTTGTCCATTTCACGCTGACGTTGCAGCGCTTCTTTTTTATTCAGACGCTCGATGGTGCCATCGGCAAACATCGCTTCCAACACTTTCAAACGTTTCACCGACTGTTTGATGGTTTTGAAGTTGGTCATCATGCCACCCAACCAGCGACGGTTGACGTAAGGCATACCACACGCTTTGGCGGATTCGCTGATCGCATCCCGCGCCGCACGCTTGGTTCCGACAAACAGCACTTTGCCGTTTTTAGAAGCCAACTTGCCAAGGAAATTAAGCGCGTCTTCCATCATCGGAACGCTGCTTTCCAAGTTAAAGATATGGATGTTGTTACGCGCACCAAAAATATACGGTGCCATCTGGGGGTTCCAGTAACGGGTTTGGTGACCGAAATGAACACCTGCTTTTAACATGTCACGCATTGAAACTTTAGCCATGAGATTTCCTCTGTCTGGGTTTGGCCTCCGTCTGCCCGCTTAACCAACCCCGTAGGGCACCCAGTCAAGCGTCTCTAGCAGACGTGTGAATTGCATCAACAACCCTATGTCGTGATGCGCGGCGATTTATACCACAATCCTTCCTCAGCTGCAAAACAGAGATAAAAATCGGGTACAATGGCCGCCAATTCAGATCAGGAATCCAATCCCATGCAGGTCACGATAAAAACAGCCGAAGAGATCGAAAAAATGCGCACCGCAGGACGACTGGCCGCCGATGTGCTAACCATGATCGAACCTCATATTCAAGCGGGGACCACCACCGACGAACTGGACAAACTCTGCCACGACTACATCGTCAATGTGCAAAAAGCGATTCCCGCCCCGCTCAACTACCATGGCTTTCCAAAATCCATCTGCACCTCGGTCAACCATCAGGTCTGCCACGGTATTCCCAGCGATAAAAAGCTCAAAAAAGGCGACATCATCAACGTAGACATCACCGTGATCAAAAACGGCTACCACGGTGACACCAGCCGCATGTTTCACGTCGGTCAAACCAGTGCCCAAGCGCAGCGCCTCTGCAATGTCGCTTACGACTGCATGAAAATCGGCATCGAAATGGTCAAACCGGGCGTTCGTCTGGGCGACATTGGTCACGCCATTCAACGCCACGCCGAAACCAGCTACTGCTCCGTGGTACGAGAATATTGCGGCCACGGCATCGGCCAAAATTTTCATGAAGACCCACAAGTGCTGCACTACGGTCGTCCTGGCACCGGTCTGGAGCTGCGTCAAGGCATGACCTTCACCATCGAACCGATGATCAATCTGGGCAAACGCCAGGTCAAACAACTGGGTGACAACTGGACCGTGATCACCAAAGACCGCAGCCTCTCAGCACAGTGGGAACACACCCTACTGGTGACCGAAAGCGGTTTTGAGATTTTCACCCTGCGCGAAGGGGATCTGCTCTAACATGCACCGTACCCCGCTGCTGGATCACATCACCCTGCAAGATGAGCTGAAAAAAGCAGACAATCCTGCACCGGTCTACGCCGACACCCTGAAACGCTACGATGACGTAATTCATCGGCGTTTCACCACCGGCACCCCCATTCAAGAAGTGGTGCAGCTGCGCTCGCAACTGGTGGACGAAATACTGCTGCACATCTGGCAGCGTCATTTTCCAAGCACCCCAGACACCGTGGCGCTGATCGCCGTAGGCGGTTACGGGCGCAGCGAGATGATGCCCAAGTCCGATGTGGATCTGCTCATTTTGCTGCATGAAACCGACCCCGAACAGCACAATGAAGCACTGGAACAGTTCCTGACCTTTTTATGGGACATTGGGCTGGACATCGGCCACAGCGTGCGCACCGTGGCCGAGTGCGTTGAACAAGCGCGCGACGATATTACCGTTGCCACCAACATTATGGAGACCCGCTTGCTCTGCGGCAGCTCAGCGCTGTTTGAGCAGATGCAAACTGAAACCGCGCCCGATAAAATTTGGCCTTCCAAAGCCTTTTTTCAAGCCAAACTGGAAGAGCAACAAAAACGCCACCAACGCTTTCAAGACAGCAGCTACAAACTCGAACCCAACATCAAAGAGAGCCTCGGCGGCCTGCGCGACATTCAAATGATCGGCTGGGTGGTAAAACGCCACTTCGGTGCCAGCTCACTGCAAGAGCTGGTCACCCACCATTTTCTCAACGACGATGAATACCAACTGCTGATGGGCGGCCAAGCGTTGCTGTGGAAAATTCGTTATTTATTGCACCACCTCAGCGGGCGGCGCGAAGATCGCTTGCTGTTTGATCGCCAACGAGAACTGGCACACGCCTTTGGTTACTTGGATGATCGCAACAACCTTGCTATCGAACAGCTGATGCAGCGTTATTACCGTACCGTGCTCGGGCTGCAACGCCTCAATGAAATGCTGCTGCAACTCTTTAGAGAGCACATTTTGCACGCCGACGAAATCGCCAACATCACACCCCTGACACCCTACTTTCAGCTCAATCGCGGTTATCTAGAAACCGTAGACGAAGAGGTCTTTAAACGTTACCCCTCAGGGCTACTGGAGCTGTTTGTCATACTTTCCGCCCACCCTGAAATCAAAGGAGTGCGCGCCAACACCATTCGCCAAATTCGCGCCCATCAATACTTAATCGACGCTCAATTCCGCGCCGATACCAACAATCAAAAGCTGTTTTTGACTCTGTTCCGTGAACCGCAAGGCCTCACCCATCAGATCCGCCTGATGCACCGTTACCGTGTGCTGGATGCCTATCTGCCCGCCTTTGAAAAAATCAGTGGCCGAATGCAGTACGATCTGTTTCACATCTACACCGTCGATCAACACACCCTAATGGTGATTCGCAATCTGCGCCGCTTTAATCTGGCCAAACATCAAGACGAACTGCCGCTCTGTTACGAGCTCTGCCAACAGGTGGATAAAATCGAGCTGCTCTTTTTAGCCGGACTGTTCCACGACATCGCCAAAGGTCGAGGCGGCGATCACGCCCAACTGGGCGCGATGGATGCCGAAACCTTCTGCCAGCAACACCAGCTAAAAAAAGTCGATGTCAAATTGGTCAAGTGGCTGGTGAAAAACCATCTGATCATGTCCGTGACCGCACAACGCAAAGACATCAGCGATCCCGAGGTCATTCACGATTTCGCCAGCCAAGTCAGTTCGGTCAAATACCTGACCCATCTTTACCTGCTGACCGTGGCCGACATTCGCGGCACCAACCCCGAACTGTGGAACAGTTGGAAAGACAACCTGCTCAAAGAACTCTATTACAAAACCCTCAGCGCCTTACGACGCGGCTTAGACAACCCACTCGATCGAGCCGAACACATTCAAGCGGTGCAAGAGGAGGCGCTAGAGCTGATGCAACCCCAGCAAAACCAACAGGCCGCACTACAGACCCTCTGGCGCGATTTTGGCGACAACTACTTTTTACGTCACAGCGCCAAAGAAGTGGTCTGGCACAGCAGCGCCATTCTCGCCCACCACGAGACAAGCCCACTGATCACCTTCCACCCACAGGCGCAACAGGGCAGCACCGAATTTTTTATCTACACCCACGACAGCGGAAATCTGTTTGCCCAAGTCACCTCGGTGATGGATAACCTCAACCTCAACATCGTCAATGCGCGCATCATCACCGCCGACAACGGCATGACCCTAGACACCTTTTTACTGCTGGAAGAGAATGGCGAGGCGATCACCGAAACGTCGCGCATTGAACAGATTCACCGCAATCTTGAAAACAGCATCTCCAACAACACCCTCGCCACTCCAATGCGCCACAGCCAAAGCCGCAAACTGAAAGAGTTTAATGTGCCGCTGCGCATCAGCTACAGCAACGACCTAGAGCACCGCTTCACCTCCGTCTCCATCAGTGCCAGCGACCAATCCGGTCTGCTCTCCAAAATTGGCCGCAGCTTTGCCGACTGCCAATTGCAAGTCCACAACGCCCGCATCAGCACCATTGGTGAACGGGTAGATGACACCTTTTTTATCACCAACCAACACAATCAACCGGTCACCGACCCACATACCTTGCAACAACTGCAAGGCCTATTGGAACAACGACTCGGCGGAACACACTCATGATCTCCCCCACACTAAAATTGGCACAAGCCCTAATCCAACGCCCCTCTGTCACCCCCGAAGATCACGGCTGCCAAGCACTACTAATAGAGCGCCTGGAAAAAATCGGCTTTCAGATCGAACGGCTGCGTTTTGGCGAGGTGGATAACTTTTGGGCGCGACGCGGCAGCTCAGCGCCCCTGTTCGCCTTTGCCGGTCACACCGATGTGGTGCCCACAGGGCCAGAAGAAGCCTGGGACTACCCGCCTTTCAGTGCTGAAATTCATGACGGATTACTGCACGGACGGGGCACTGCGGATATGAAAGGCAGCATCGCCGCCTTTGTCACCGCCTGTGAACGTTTTGTCGCCGACAATCCCGATCACACCGGCTCCATCGCGCTTCTCATCACCAGTGATGAAGAAGGCCCCTCTATCAACGGCACCGTCAAAGTCATCGAACACCTCGAAGCACGGCAAGAAAAAATCGACTGCTGCTTGGTGGGCGAACCGTCCAGCACCGACAAGCTAGGCGACATCATTAAAAACGGTCGTCGTGGTTCCCTCAATGCCAAATTGACCGTTTTAGGCAAACAGGGGCATGTAGCCTACCCACATCTGGCCGACAACCCCATCCATCGTTGTGCCGCCGCACTGGATGAGCTGGCGGGCATCGAGTGGGATCAAGGCAATGACTTTTTCCCCCCAACCAGCTTTCAGATCTCCAACATCAACGCCGGTACCGGAGTCACCAATGTGATCCCTGGGGCAGTAGAGATTCTGCTCAATTTCCGTTACTCCACCGAAGTCACCGCCGAAATTTTACAACAGCGCCTGCTGGCCATTTTGAACAAACACCAACTGCGTTATGAGATCGAATGGACGCTCTCAGGGCTGCCCTTTTTAACCGCCGCAGGCGCACTGGTAGACGCCATTGTGCCCAGTGTCGAAGCGGTCATGGGCTTTAAACCACAGCTCTCCACCAGCGGCGGCACGTCTGATGGCCGTTTTATCGCCCCTACTGGCGCTCAAGTGGTGGAGCTGGGGCCGCGCAACGCCACCATTCATCAAGTCAATGAGTGCGTTTCGGTAGAGCACCTAAACCAACTATCGGAAATTTACGAAGGAATTTTGCAACGCTTGTTAACCTAAGGACTTTTATCAGCGACAAAAATTAAGATGCTCACTCGGTTCAAACGAATGCCGCCCAAGCTGAAGAGAAGGCTCTTTTTTAGCGTGGTCATGTTCAGTAGCACAACCACCCTATTGATTTTTATCGCAGCCATACTCGACATTCTTTACGGCGGCTCAGACGGGCGACTCACGCACATTTACCAGATAATATCTCATATCATACTGAAATAATCTTCAGCAACAACGGCACAACATTATGACCTTAGACATACTAAACAAGCTCTGTTTTACCCTTATCATCCTCTGTATTTTAGCTGGAATCGGCTTGGCACTGGCGATGATCTGGGGCGTGGTACACGACAGCAATTTTGCTTGGAAATCATGGCTAACCATCGGCGTTTTTTTTGTCGCTTCGGTGATCACCATGAACGTTACGAAAGTGTTTGCAAAATAATACAAAATGCAAAAATCATTGACACAATGGGGTCTGACCCACATCGAGCGTTACCTCAAAGGTCACTTCTCCCTCTTTCAAAACACCGCCTATCACAAGCTCGCCAACCACGCTGCGTTCTACTCCTTTGCCACGGGTTTTATCATCACCTTGCTCCTTGCCTCAGCCGAGGTCTATTTTGTCACCCGCTCCCAGATCGAGCTTAATCTTGAAACCGTGCTGTTGCTGGTTCTGCTCAATGTTGGCCTGATTGCCATCGAGTTTTGGTTGCTGTTTCACATCGGCTTTCAAGCCTGCGCGCGCTACATCCAAGAGCTGGAAAAACAGCACTCCCTTAGTCCCGAACTCAAACACGCACTGGTAGAAGCTATTTTAGAGTTGGAAGAGAACAAAGCCGCTCCGTTTAACCTTGATCTACAACGCCACACCCCCAAACACCACTGGCTCAGCTTGCTGCTCTACAAATTCAAAGTGATGCTCAGCAACGCCCTCGCCAAATTGATCATCAACCGCCTTCTCAGTCGCAGCGCCGCGCGCGGTTATGCACCATTGATCTCCACCGTCATCACCGGATTTTGGGACGCTTGGGTGCAACTCAACTGCCTGAAAGAGGTGCGGCTGCGCCTTTCAGCTCACCTTTACAGCCGACAATTGCTCAACACCGTACAACAAAACAACTGCCCACAACCCACTCGACAGGTGTTGATTCGCATCATCGCGGTGCGTCTCGAACTCATGGGACGCTACAGTCTGGCCTTGAGCCACCTACTACAAGACCTAGAAGCAGAACAACTGGGTTCCGTCAGTGAATGCGAACGGCTCTTTGATGCCGCACGAATGGCGCAAGCGTATCAACAGCTGCCTACCTCAGAACAGCACAAGCTGGCCAACATCGCCTGCACCTTGCTGGCCTTCAAGCGTCAACGCCCGAGCAAAAAAGAGCGGCATTGGCTCACCCTATTCACGCTGGACAAACAGCAGCTCAAACAGTGCCGCCAACAACTGGACTGCCCTGTACGTCAATCACACTTAATTACCTTACCGGTAAAAGCGTAACCGACGCCCTCTCACCAACAACAATAAAAACAACACCAGCAAAGGCAAAGGCCCTTGACTGCCCGCCCCAAATTGATCTGTGCCCAAACGGCTGACATTCAAACAGGCAACACTGCTTCTATCCGGCGCACAAGGGTCTAGATTGGCCGAATCCAATTGATCATTCAAACCGTCTTGATCGCTGTCTAGCAAAGCAGACTCCAAAGCACTGATGCGCAGATCACCGTCCACATTGCTTGGTGATGAAACCAGACCCACCTCGATAAAATCACTCACCCCATCGCCATCGCTGTCCTTGTTCGTCGGGTCGGTGCCCAATTGCAGCTCAATGCCGTCACTAAGGCCATCGCCGTCACTGTCACAGGCGGCAACCAAATTAGAGGGCAAACAGGCATTACTCTTACTGCTGTCCAACGCATCCACAACCCCATCGCCATCGCTGTCCTGTTGGTTCGACTCCAAAGCGTCGATCACGCCATTGCCGTTGCTGTCCTGTGGACTGGCCACATTGCCCACCTCCAGCAGATCGGCAAGACCATCGCCATCGCTGTCACTCAGGTTAGGATTCAAACCCCACTGAAGCTC